>NZ_CAUVXP010000268.1:0-4307 GCF_963555955.1 Protofrankia sp. Cas3 | reverse complement strand
GGGCTGAACGCCGCCGCGGTGACGTACTGGTCATCGTCGATGCTGGCGGTCAGCGGGGTGTTGATGAGTGTCGCCGCGAGGCTGTTGCGGGTTTCGTCGTTGGGGGTGAGTTTTTCGGCTGCGAGGTTGAGTTTGAGGGCTTGGCCGATGTTCGTGCTGCGGAGCTGCTCGGCTTGCGTGACGAGGCTGCGTGCGGTGGCAAGTTTCTGCTGCCGTAGGGCGTCTGCTCGCTGGATCCACGCGATGATCCCGCCGGTGGTGGCGAGGAGCAGCAGGGTGGTCAGGATCGCGGTCGCGCGTAGGCGTCGTCGTTGGCCGTGGCGGCGGCTTGCGGCCAGGAACGTGCGGGTGGCGGGGGTCAGGTCGGCGGGGTTGAGGGTGTGCAGGGCGGTGCTGGCACGGCTGAGGTCCCACAGGTGGCTGGCGGGCCGGTCGGTGCGGTGCCAGTCGGCCGCGGCGTCGGTCGCGCGGGAACGCAGCCGCAGACTGTCGGCGTGGGCGGTGACGGCGGCGGCCAGCGGCGGCCAGGCGGTGAAGATCTGTTCGTGGGCGATGTCGATGACCGGCCCGGTACTGTCCGGGGCTGCGCCGGGGATCTCGGCCGGGTCGTGGATGGTGAGCAGGCGTCGGGCGACGAACACGTCCAGTTCGGTGCGGACCGGGCCTGGCAGGCTCGCCAGTTCGGCGCGGCGGCGGGTGACCTGGCCGGCGTCGTCGATGGTCACTAGGCGCAGCAGGCCGCCGAGCACGTCGCCGGTGCCGCGTCCGGTGGCGGCGGCGGCGTCGGCCAGGGCGACGTCGGCCTGACCGGCGAGTGCTCCGTGTACCCCACCGAGCTCGGTGTATCGCTCGCCGGACAACGCGCCGCCACGTGTGACGTTCTTGGCGAGCTGGTTGAGGACGAACGCGAGCAGGGGCAGGGCGTCACCGCCACCCGTGTCGTCGATCATGCGGGCGACCAGTTCATCCTCTACTGTGATCCCGGCGTGGCGGGCCGGGCCGGTGATGACCAGCGGCAGCGCTTCCCGGGACAGCGGACGCAGCACGAATGACGCCAACGGCAGGCCGACCTGCGCGGCCAGGCTGGACAGCGGGTCGAGGAACTCCGAGCGGATCGTCACCACCGTCCGCACCGGGCCGCCGGCCGCGTCCGCCAGCAGGGCGGCGAACCGGCGGAGGTCCGCCTTGCCGGTACGGGTGAACAGTTCCTCCGCCTGATCGACGATCAGGAGGAGGTGGCGGGCGGGGGCCGCGTCGGCGAGCAGGTCCGCGACCAGCCCAGCCAGCCCGCCGGGCTGGTTCAGGCCGACGGCGACCTGGTTGGTGCTCCAGCCCAGGGTGCGGCGGCGGCCTTCGGCGGCGAGCAGCCGGGCCAGGGCGCTGGTCGGGTCGGCGTACGGATCGTCGGTCGGGCGTAGCGGAGCAAGGACCAGCCAGTCGGCCTCGGCGGCCAGCAGCGGTCCCAGCCCGGCGCGCAGAAGCGAGGACTTCCCGCAGCCCGACGGGCCGACCACGGCCAGCAGCCCGCCGCCGGCCGGCCCGGCCGGCGCGCGAAGCTCTTTAGCGAGACGACGGCTGTCCTGCCTCCGACCGAAGAACACCCGGGCTTGGCCGGCCTCGAACGGCGGCAGACCCGGATACACCGGCAGCGCCGCCGACCACGGCGGCCCACCGCTGGAATCCAACTGCCGCAACGCCTCGACGAGCGCCTTCCGGGCCTTCGTTCCGTCGCCGGTCAGCTCGGTCCAGTGCGTCTCGGTGGACACCAGCCGGTGAGACACCGCCGGACCGACCCGGACCGGGAGCAGCCGTAGCCCGTTCGCGCGGGCGATGCCGACCTCGGCGGCGCACCACTGCGACGTTTCGAACGCGGCGGTGACCACCGCGACCAGGGCGTCTGCCCGGTACAGCTCGGCGAACAGCCGATCAGCCAACGCGTCGCCGACCTGCAGTCCGGCATGCAGGTCGGCGTCGAGGAACACGGTGTGCCCGGCCTCGCACAGCCAGCCGCGTATCCGCACCGCCAACGCCCGATCCGCGCTGGCGTGGCTGATGAACACTCGCGCCACCGCGCACCCGCCCCCCGGTATGCCCGGCGGATCACCACCGGGCCGATCATCCGGATGCTACCGCCGTTACCATCGGCGTATCGCAGCAGAGTCACCACGCAGTGCCAGCGCGACGCCCCCAGCCCGCCAGCCAGAACCGATCAAGGTCACGGTCGCGGGCCGCGATGAGCCATCGTCCGCTCACCGCCACCCAGCCCCCGCACGCAGCGTTACCTCATCTGAGCCGGCCAAGACCCGGAGGTGTTGAAACGACGTCCGTCGCCACGCTCGGGGCGACCCCGTAACGGTCCGCGAGCTCCCGCACGGTCAACCCGACAGCCGCACCCGTCGGCAGCAGAAACGTCCCACCGACCGATCCCGGCGTCACCACCCACCCCTTTCCCGCATCCCAGAACACACAGTGAAGAATCTAAGAATCGTTACGCGTCTGCCATAGGGTGCGGACCCGCGTCCATACCCAATCAAGGCCCTCGGTTCCCGGACGCGCGCTGCTCGAGTCGCGCCTGATCTTCCACCGCACCCTCCCACAACGACGGAACGTGACGGCAAGCTTCGCCTGATCACGGCGGCGGAAACGTCCTGTCATGCCGCAAGTCGGATACAGTAGTCGGTAGCTGAGTGTCACCGAGGTGCGGGATGCGGCTCCGCGCCGGTCGGACGACACGCGCCAGTGCCCCGTCGCAGGGCCAGGCCCTGGGCCGCACCACTTTTCCCGCGAATCGTGTGCTCGGCGGTTTGCTTGTTCATCGCGCTCGTGCAGTGCGTGGCGCCTTCATCGACGGCGCGTACGAACCGGGCTCGCCGCCTGTCCGTCGGGCGGCCACGGCACCCGACCGGCAGTAACATCCGAGCGTGCAACCGCGACGTCACCGCATGCGCCAGCGGCAACGCCGTGACTCGGCACGTGAGTGGATCCGTTTCGGCGCGCCAGTCACCGCGAAGAGCTACGCCAAGCGGTACGGCGTCGACCGCTACACCGCCTACGACGACCTCACCGCGCTCGGGTTCGCGTTGCCCGACTCGGCGCGCCAATGGGCACAGCGCCCCCCGGCGGCCCCACGCGGTCACGCCGAGCGTCGCAGCGACCAGGGCCACGACGAGTGGTGGACCGTACTGGACGGCAGGTTGTTCTTCGTGGCGGGCCGCACCTCGGGTGGTGCGCCCTACGGCATGTTCGCCGACGAGATGCCGCCGTCCGACGAGTCGTTTGACAGCTCCGGAACGTGATCAGCTATCCGAGCGAAATCCCTCGTGCCGAAATTCCATCCGCCATTGCCGCGATCGGAGCGCCGCTCCTCGCACATCCAGCGACGATCTGCGATCGGAACGGACCCGCGCTCCTTCCGCCCACCCGATGACCGTTGTCGGCCGCCTGCGCGTCGCTCGCTGCCGACGTCCGAATCTCGGAAACCGCGTTGTGGCTTCGCTTGCGACAGCCGACGTCACGAACATGTCCACGACGTGTATGGGGCCTGTAGACATAACGACGTAACCCTCCGAAAGTGAGGACATGCCGTGAGTGACACGATGGTAGAGGTTCCGCCGGCCCACGAGGCCCCCGCGCTGGATCGACCCGGGGACGCCCCGCTGGCGTGGGACACCGGCGACGCCCAGCTGGTGCGTCTGCTCGCGGAGCGGGCCCAGGCGGACGGGATCAGCCTGGCCGGCGAAGGCGGCCTGCTGGCCCAGCTGACGAAGCTGGTCGGCGAAGCCGGCCTGGAAGCGGAGATGACCGCCCACCTGGGCTACGACAAGCACGACCCGGCCGGCCGCGATGGCGGGAACTCCCGCAATGGGACCCGGACCAAGACGGTCCTGACCGAGATCGGCCCGGTCGCGATCGAGGTGCCCCGCGACCGGGCGGCCTCGTTCGCGCCGGTGACGGTCCCCAAACGGGTCCGCCGGCTGCGCGGCGTCGACGAGATGGTGATCTCCTTGGTGGCCCGTGGGATGACGACCGGGGACGTGCAGGCACACCTGGCCGAGGTCTACGACACCCGACTGTCCCGTCAGCAGATATCCGACATCACCGACACCGTCCTTGAACGGATGGGCGAGTGGCAGAACCGGCCGCTCGACGCGGTCTACCCGGTCGTCTTCATCGACGCGATCCACGTGAAGATCCGCGACGGGCAGGTCGCGAACCGCCCGATCTACGTCGCGTTGGCCGTCACCTGCGACGGCACCCGCGAGGTACTCGGCCTCAGAGCTCCGGCAAGGTAGCACAATGTCACAGTC
>NZ_CAUVXP010000267.1:1241-4892 GCF_963555955.1 Protofrankia sp. Cas3 | reverse complement strand
ATCATAGCCTGACCGCTGCTGGTATGGGGTATCTGTCGCTTTTCTAACCATCGGCTGTGGGATAAAGCCTGATATCCCGGCATCATGGGCTCATGCAGCGCGACGACCCAGATGCCGGTGATGGGATGGCCGCGGAGGGGATGGCCGGGCCCGGTGGGTCGTGTCCCTTCACGGTGGAAAGACCGATCATGCGACAGCGCTGGGAGCGGCTGACGTTCGTGCACTGGCCCTTCGATCCGGCGGTGGTACAGCAGCTTCTTCCGGGCGGCCTGCGGGTCGACACCTACGACGGGGCGGCATGGGTCGCCCTGGTGCCGTTCTTCATGCGGGTCGCGACCGCGGCCGGGCACGGGGTGGCGTGGGCGTCGACCTTCTGCGAAACCAACGTCCGTACCTACGTTCATGATCATGAAGGGCGGCGGGGAATCTGGTTTTTCTCCCTGGACGCGGCCCGGCTCGGTGCGGTGGCCGTCGCGCGCACCACCTACCGGCTGCCCTACTTCTGGTCGTCGATGCGGCTGGTGGAGACCCCGGACGAGATCTCCTACACCTGCGCCCGGCGGTGGCCCGGTCCGCGCGCCACCAGCCGGGTGACGATCCGGATCGGTGAGCCGTTCGGATCCGGTGACCTCGACGAGCGGGACCATTTCCTGACTGCCCGGTGGATCCTGTTCAGCGCGGCCGGTACCCGGCGCCGCTTCGCGCGGGCATGGCACGAGCCGTGGCCACTGCATCGGGCCAAGGCTGTGGCGCTCGACGACAGGCTCGTCGCCGCGGCCGGACTCCCGCAGCCGCGGGACGAACCCCTGGTGCACTACTCCCCGGGAGTCGATGTCCGCATCGGCCGACCCGAACGCTACCGGCCGATGCCATCCTAAACGGCTGGTCAGGGGTGCTGGGGCACGCTGTCTGGATAGGGCCCCCAGGCCTCCCGGTTGGCGGTGGCCGGTTTGCGACCGAGCTTGCCGGCCCGGACCTGGGTGGCGAGGCTGTCGAGGATCACCCGGCTGGACAGCAGCGCGGTCTGTTCGGCCCAGTCATAGGGCGGTGAACACTCGACGACCTCGATGCCCGCCAGACCGGGCTCGGAGATCATACGGACGAGGTTGAGGGCCTCGCGGGGCAGGAGACCGCCCGGTTCGGGCCAACCGGTTCCGGGGACGAAACCGGCGTCGATCACGTCGATGTCGAAGGACAGGTACACGGCTTTGGCGTTTTTCCACGCCGTCTCCAGGGCGAGTTCGGCGACTTTCTCGATGCCGACCCGTTCCACGTCGCCGACGGTGATGACGGTCGTGCCGCGCTCACGGCCGACCGTGACCCCGGCCCGTGGCGCCTGCCAGCCGCCGATGCCGATCTGGACCAGGTTGGTGGCCGGCGCGTTGCCGATGTTGGTCGCATGGAACCACGGCGTGGTGTGCATCCGCTCGTCGAGGTCGCTTGCCTGGGTGTCGACGTGGCGGTCGAAGTGAATGATGCCGATGTTGCCGTCCAGGTACGGCGCCATCCCACGGATGGTCGGGAAGCCGATCGAGTGGTCCCCACCCAGGACGACCGGCATCACACCCTGTTGCACGACGTGGGCCATTGCCTGGCTGATCTGGTCGAAGGACTTCTCCAGGTTGCCGGGAATGGTGAACACGTCGCCGATGTCGACCAGGTTGAGCTGCTCGCGCAGATCGACGCCGAGCTCGTAGGAGTAGGTGCCGAACAGGTTGGTCGAGCGCCGGATCCCCTGCGGGCCGAAGCGGGTACCCGGCCGGTATGTCGTCCCGGCGTCCAGAGGAACCCCGAAGATCGCCACCTCGGCATCCGAGACGTCGTGTACATCCTCGATGTACGGGCATTTCAGGAAGGTGCCCCGTTCACCGGCGAAGTGCGGTATCTCCCCGCGGGCGAAGGTCGGAATCGTCCGATCAGTGATCGTCGGCGCGCCCGCCAGGCCGTGAGCGAGCCGGCGTTGGATCTCCTCCTCCGCTCGCCGGGTCGGCAGTTGGGCCTCGGCCCGCTGAGCCCAGTTTCCCTCACGGTCGACCCGGTCGTTCCCGGACGCCACCATCCCATGCCTCCACAATGCTGTCCTGGTACCTGTCCTGGTACCCGTCCTCAGTACCGTCCGGATGCCTCGTTGCAGATACGGTCGGCTTATGGTGCAACCATTTCCCTGCCAGCGGTCAGGCGTTCGGCTTCACCTCGCATGCGGGCAAGAATCGACAGGCGGTCCTCCTCGAGAATCCGACGCGTGGTGATCCGGTCCGGATAGCTACGCATGAACATGTTGGTGAAATGACTGCCATAGTGGATGTAATCAGAAGTCGGGCCGGACAATGGGCGGACGCAGGCCTCGAAATTCGGCTCGTGGAAGTAGGCGAGTGCGAAGCGCTCCCGGGTGTTCAGCCTGACCTTGTGCGGGGTTGAAAGAAAAAATCCGTTCGTCAGGAACTGAAGAATGTCACCGGGGAACACCGTCAGTACGCTTGGCACCGGCTTCACGAACGTCCACGGATCGACATCTTCGTACATTCCCGCTGCGCTTTCGTCCGCCAGCCAGTTCCTGTTCCGCCGCTCGCCCGCAACGGGTGGACGTATGTAGAGTCCGCCTACGTCGTCCTGGGCGGCGATCACCAGCAGTCCGTAGTCGGTATGGGCGCCGATGCCCCGGGCGGTCTGCTCCGATGCGGCGGGGAAGCGCAGCACCCGCATGTGGTGCCAGCCGTCGTCGGTCAGTTGTGTCAATGCGTCGATGTCAGCCGCTCCCAGCCCCAGAGCGGTCAGTTTGAGTAATCTTTCACCGAACGTACCGACTTCGTCCATGAACGCCTGCATGCTCCGCTGGTAGTCGGCGTCAGGCCACGGGGCCGGGCCGTGGCACGGCCACTGTCCCTCTACGCGGGCATCGTCGCGAGCGACGTCCTTGCACACGGTGAAAATCTCGGAATAGTCCGCCTCGCCGGCCGTGACCTCTTCCCCGGACGCGATGTAGCCGCTGTAGGTCAGATCACTGACGCACCCGGACTTGACCGTCATGGGCATGCGGAAAAAGCGTCTGCTCGCCTCGATCGCAGCCCGGGTCTTCTGGTCCTGGGCCGGGCTCGTGGCGACCTGGAAAATTCCGTCCGTTCGCCATGCCTGCATCATCGCACGCGCCAGAACGATGTCGGATTCCGTCCCGTTGACGGATTCGGGCAGGTGGAAGGTTCGTAGCTCAGTCAACTCGGCCTCCTTGCGTGGAGGATCGCCGCTGCGACCCGCTTCAGAACATCGGAGCCGCACCATCGGAGCTCCGTCGGAAAGGCCGGGAGGAGCCGATCGCGATGTGGGTTCAGTTTCCCGCGATTCTCCTGATTGATCCAGGATGGCGAGGTGCCGGTATCGGCAGTGCCCGGCTGCCTGCTGCCTCAGTCGCGGGACTGGTATTGTCACTACCACCGTCAGCGCGCTGTTCCCGCTGCTGGAGCATTCAGTCCAGCGTGAGTCGGCCCGATCGACAGGCTGTCGTCACCAGAGCGCCTGCTCCCCAACCCTGATCATTCGTGGCCGGGTGGTTCCAGGACAAAGTCAGACCGGGCCTCAATCGGACAGGAGCGTCCGGCTGCTAAGGAGGTCGGCAATGGCGGTGCGAGAGTGGACCGTACCCGCTTTAGTGGACAT
>NZ_CAUVXP010000267.1:0-703 GCF_963555955.1 Protofrankia sp. Cas3 | reverse complement strand
GGAGCTCACCGAGCCCGAACGAGCCGAACTGGTCCGGCTACGCGGCGAAGCCAAAAATGCGACGGCCACAATCGCTGAACTACGGATGCAGGTGGAGTTCGCAAAAAAAGTAGCGACCTGGTTCGCGAGCGGAAAGCAGTGACGTTCGCTGCTATCGCGGACTGGGCTGCCTCCGAGGAGTTCCCCGTCGCGTTCATGTGTACCGAGCTGGCCGTGTCCCGGTCCGGCTACTACGCCTGGCGCCGCGGCGAGCCCAGCCAGCGCCCCCGCGACGACACCACCTACACCGCCCCGATCAGGAAGATCTACCGTGAGGGACGCGGCAACCCCGGCGTGCGCCGCGTCCGCGCCGCCCTGACCGCAGCCGGTCACTTCCTGTCGTCCAAGCGGCTGTGGCGCCTGATGAAGGCCGCTGGCCTGCAGGGACGTCATCCCAAGGCGTGGAAGCGCACCACGATCGGCGGCGACCGGCCTGTGCCGGCACCCGACCTGCTCGGCCGCGACTTCACCGCCGGAGCACCCGACACGCGCTGGTGTGGGGACATCACCTACGTCACGACCTGGGACGGCTGGGCCTACGTCGCGACCGTCATCGACCTGTACTCCCGCGCCGTCGTGGGTTGGGCCACCGCCGACCACATGCGCACCAGCCTCGTCACCGAGGCCCTCGACATGGCCATCGCTCGCCGCCGACCACCCTGGG
>NZ_CAUVXP010000266.1:0-4370 GCF_963555955.1 Protofrankia sp. Cas3 | reverse complement strand
CCAGCCCGTACGCGCCCGAGATGCTGGCGATGCCGAAATCGCTGAGTATCGGCTGGCCGGTGTCGGTGAGAAGAATATTACCGGGCTTGACATCCCCGTGGAAGATGTTCTCCGTATGTGCGAAATTCAGGGCGTCGGCAATATTCGCACCGATAAGAAGGGTGTCGGAGACCGGCAGGGGCCCACCTGAATGTATCCGATCCGCGATTGATCCTGCGGGCAGGTACTGCATCGCAATGAATGGAAGCAGGCTCTTGGTGGATCCCGCCCGGAAGATCGTTATTATATTCGGATGGCCCGTGAGGCGGCCCGCCGCCAGACATTCCCGCGCGAACTGCTCTGCCGCGACGGAATCCTGGAGCTCGGTTTTTAAGATCTTGACGGCGACGGTGCGGCCGAGATTTGCTTCGAAAGCCGAGTAGACGGTACTGAAACCACCTTCCGCAATTTTCCGGAAAGTCAGGTAGCCGGGGATCACCGGAGTTCTCTCCTCCCGGTGATCACGCTTGGCGTCAGGCCACGCACGATCCGTCGACGAAGGGGTACGCACCGGCGCACCTGGGCTCGGATCTGTTCCTCATCCCCCCAGGCCCGGCCCGCGTCGGTAGGGCCGATGCTGTCCGCCGCGTAGAGCGCCTTCGTCACCAAGGTCGCGAGCGACTCCAGCGAGGCCCGGCCGACGGGTCCGAGGAAGACGGGCGCGAGCCGGGCCGTCTCGGCCGGGGTCGACGCCACCGGGACGGGAAGACCCGCGCGGGCCAGCGCGTCACGCGTGCTCTGCCAGGCGCCGACCACCTGTTCGCGGTGGGTGCGCGCCGCCCGCCGGCGCCACCGGCGGGCCCGTGGTGCCCACGCGGCGAAGGCCAGATAGCTGACCACGGCGACAACCGCGAGGCCCGCGAACCCCGACGCCGCATACACCCAGGGCGCCCGGGTGGGAGAGGTCGGTGCGTCGCCGGCGGCAAGCGGCGCAGGGAACGCCGGTATGGCCGAGGCGGCTTCGAAGGCCTGCGCCCGCTCGCTGGACTCCCCCGGGATAGGCGACGAGATGGTCTTGTCATCGTCCTCGACCGGCGCCGGGGTCGGGTAGAAGGGGACCCAGCCCACCCCCGCAAACTTGATCTCCGCCCACACGAGCACGTCGTCGCCCCGCACGACCACGCTCTGCGATCCAGCAGGCAGGGCGAACCCGACCACAACCCGGCTCGGCAGGTCCAGGACCCGAGCGGCTACCGCGAACGCGGTGGCGAACTGTTCGGTCGTGCCGATCCTGCTCTTGTCGAGAAAGTACTCGAGATGGTGGTAGGTGTGGCCGGGCGGCGCCTTCCGGCTGTACGCGTAGCTGCTGCGCAGATACTTCTCCAACTCGTAGGCCCGTTGGAACGGGGTATGGGCCTCCCTCGACGCGGCCACCGCCAGCCGAAGCACCGCGTCGGGCAGTCCCGGGGGCCTGCGACTAGCCACCTCGGTGTCGGCCCCGGTGGCCGGCCGTGACGAGGCGAGTACCCGCGCGTCCGGGGTGGCGGGCGGCGTGGACACCACCGTGTAACGGCGGCCGGAGGACGGCGTCCGGGTGTCGAGCAGCGTGCCGCTGTCGACGTCCACGGCCAGCCCGGCGCCGTCGATCTCCACCGGACGGTCTACGGCTGGCAGCAGTGGGCCCTCCAGCCGATCGATCACCACATCCTGTCGGATCTGGCGGGCGGAATCCTGCTCCTCGGCGTCCGGCCCTCCCGCGATCGGTGGCACCCGGCGGCCAGCCGGGAGGAACTGGGCGGACGACGCCCAGGAGCCCCCGTCGAACCGGTCGAAGACGGCCAGCCGGATGTTCGTCGCGGTGTTCGTCGCGGTGTTCGCCGCCGCGTCGGCGCCGCCCGTCCCAGACAGCCGCACGGTGAACAGCGACCTGTCCGGGTCGCCGAGCCACGCCGAGACCTGGTCCAACGGACTGATGGCCGGCACGGAGTGCTGGGCGATCACGCGGTGCGCACGGACGTCGTACGGCTCGCCGCCAGCCGCCGACGTCATCGCCGGGCCGGCGAACAGCGCAGCGACGGTGATGACGACGAGCAGCGGCAGCCCGAGCGCGGTCGGCCCCGGCGAGAACCGCTGCCGCGGCGCGACGGAGGACCGCGCCTGGTCCTCGGCCAGCGCTGGTGGCCGGGCCTCCGCCCGACGGCACAGGACGAGCAGGCCGGTGGCGGCGAGCAGCCCGGTCGCCAGCGGCAGGTTCGAGCCCGCCCCCGGGACGGTCATCGTCACCCCGATCGCGAAGACCACGATCGGCCCGACGGCCGGGAGCAGCGCCGCCCGTGTCCGAGTCACCAGCTCCGCCCCGATGCCGGCCGCGAGCCAGGTCAGTGCCTGGGGCACGACCAGCAGGTCCGGCGAGCCGGGCGCGGGCAGTATCACCTCGAGCAGCCGCGCCCAGCCGTGAAGCAGGCCGTCGCCGATCGCGGGCAGTACGCCGGATGCCTCCGGCGAACCGTGCCGGAACAGCGTCAGCCCCACCACGCCCAGCCACGCCGCGACCCACACAGGCACGGACAGCACCAGCGGCGCGGGACGGCGGGCCGCGGTCGCGACCACCACGATGACGACGGGCCCGAGCGTGGCCAGCGTGACGGGCCCGGTGAGCGCCTCCCAGCCGAACGCCCGATGGAACGACGCCCCCGCCAACCAGGCCGCCGCGACGAGAGCGGCGAGACCACCCGCCCGGGGCAGCGCCCGGCTCGCCAGCCCGATCATCGGGTCCGACCTGCGGAGTTCGCCGGCCAGGCCGACACCAGGGCCGCGGCGTCGGCGACGTCCAGGACTCACAGCCGCCCGCTCCCGGTGACGGTGGGCTGCGGCGTGGATCCGACCTCGTCACCGGTGCCGCCCACCCGGATCATGATCGCCTGCTCGAATCCGTCGACGGCCGTCACGGTCACCGCCGCCGTCTCGCCGCGGCGGACCCGGCCGGGGACCACCTCGATCTGTGCGGCCAGTTGCGGCCTGCGGGCGCCTGCGACGATCGCCAGTACCACGGTGGCGCCGGCAACCCCCAGCCGGTCGGGGTCACGACGAGCAATGCCTCCCGTCCCCTGCCACTCATGCGCCGGCGCCCGCCAACGCCTGGGGGACGGGGACGGCGGCAAGCACCTCGCGGATCGCATCCGACCCGCCGTAGCCGCGCAACTCCGAGTCCGCGGTGGGGATCAGCCGGTGGGCGAGCACAGGCACGGCCAGCGCCTTGACGTCGTCCGGGGTGACGAACCTCCGGCCGGCCGCGGCCGCCCTGACCTGCGCCGCACGCAGCAGGGCGATGCTGCCGCGGGGGCTGGCGCCGAGGCGCAGCCGCGCGAGTGATCGGGTGGCCGCCACCACGTCGACCACATACTCGTGCAGGGTGTCCGAGACATGGATCTGCGTGGTGGTGGCGATCAGGCTCGCCATCTCGGCGGTGGACAGCACCGGGCTGAGGTCCTCCACGCGTAGGCCGGACTGCCGGGTACGCAGGATCGCCACCTCGGCGGCGCGGTCCGGATAGCCCATCCCGATCCGCATCAGGAAGCGGTCCAACTGTGCCTCCGGCAGGGCGTAGGTACCGTCCATGTCGACCGGGTTCTGGGTGGCGACCACGAAGAAGGGCCACGGAACCGGATGGGGCTCGCCGTCGACGGTGACCCGCCCCTCCTCCATGACCTCCAGCAGCGCGGACTGCGTCTTGGGAGATGCCCGGTTCACTTCGTCGGCCACCACCACGTGTGCGAACACCGGCCCCGGGTGGAACGTGAACTCGTTGCTTCCCTGACGGTAGACGGTCACCCCGGTCACGTCGGAGGGCAGCAGATCCGGAGTGAACTGAATCCGGTGGCAGGACGCGTCCAGCGAGGCCGCGATGCACCGGGCCAATGAGGTCTTCCCCAGGCCCGGGACGTCCTCGATGAGCAGGTGCCCGCCAGCGAACAGGCAGGTCAACGCCAGCGACACCACCTCAGTCTTGCCCCGGAGTACCAGCTCGACGTTGTCGACGAGGGACTGGAAGGCCGCCGCGAAGTCAACTGGCGCGGCCTCCCCAGCCGGTATCCGTGAATAGCCGGTCGGCATTTCTGACTCGCCGGTCGGCATTGTTGACACCCTGTTCTCCTGTCAGAAGTCGTCGATATATGTGAGGTATCCGGAATCGCTGCACCGGCCACAGGTGGGGACGCCGGGGACCGGCTCGTACTGCCCGCCGCGGCTCACCGCGGTCGCGGGCAGAAAACCCCGGCTTTCAGCACAGTGGCACCTTGGTGTCGATGGGGACGGTATTGGGCGGGCCGGACGACGAGCCGTCATTGTAGAAGTTGTCGGCCGGCGCGTACCGGCCGGCGGCTGCCCCGGAC
>NZ_CAUVXP010000265.1:0-4407 GCF_963555955.1 Protofrankia sp. Cas3 | reverse complement strand
GTCTTACTGATCGTCCTGATCGTGATCGCTGTGTTGGTGCTGCTCACCTCGCTGAGAACAGTGCAGCAGTACGAGCGGGGGCTGGTGTTCCGCTTCGGCCGGCTGCGGCCCAAACTCCGCTCCCCCGGTCTGACGTTGGTTGTTCCGTTCGGCGTCGACCATATCGTCAAGGTCAACATGCGGATCGTGGCGATGTCCGTGCCCACCCAGGAGTGCATCACCCGGGACAACGTGACGCTTACCGTGGAGGCGGTCGTCTACTTCCGGGTCATCGACCCGGTCAAGGCGATCGTCAACGTCGAGAACTACACGTTCGCCGTGACTGAGGTGGCGCAGACCTCACTGCGTTCGGTCATCGGCCGCAGCGAACTTGATCAGCTTCTTTCCGACCAGGAAAGGGTGAATGCCGAGCTGCGTGCGGTGATCGACGAACCCACCGAGAAGCCGTGGGGAGTCAAGATCGAACGGGTCGAACTGAAGGACCTCGCGCTTCCCGAGTCGATGAAGCGGTCGATGTCCAAGCAGGCCGAAGCCGAACGGGAACGGCGAGCCCGTGTGATCACGGCTGAGGGCGAGTTCCAGGCGTCCCGGATGCTCGCCCAGGCCGGCCGGGTGTTGGCCGCGGATCCCAGCGGCCTGCAGTTGCGACTCCTGCAGACCGTGGTCGAGGTGGCTGCGGAAAAGAACTCCACGCTGGTGATGCCGATTCCGGTCGAGTTGCTGCGGTTCTTCGACCGCGTCGTGCCTGTCGCGGACCCAACCGACACCGCCGGCCCGCAGGAGACCCAGACGTCCTCCTGACAGCCCGCGCGAGCCCAACCGGCGAGCACGAGCGGGCAGGCGAACAGTACCGACACAGGTCGACGACGGGAGAAGCGACTGTGTTCATGGACACGGAGGACCCGCTCGCCCACACGGCGGTCGACGCCATCCACACCGGCGACATCCCGGCGCTGCAACGGCTGCTGGCCGACCATCCCGAGCTGGCCACGGTCCAGCTCGGCGACTCCGGCATGGCCCGCAGCCTGCTGCACGTCGCCACCGACTGGCCCGGCCACTACCCCAACGGCCCCGCGGTCGTGACCGCCCTGGTCGCCGCCGGCGCGGACGTGCACGCCAGGTTCACCGGCCCGCACACCGAAACCCCACTGCACTGGGCAGCCAGCAGCGACGACGTCGCCGTCCTCGACACGCTGCTCGACACCGGCGCTGACATCGAAGCCCCCGGTGCGGTCATCGGGGGCGGCACCCCGCTCGACGACGCGGTCGCGTTCGGGCAGTGGAACGCCGCGCGCCGCCTGGTCGAACGAGGTGCCCACACCACGCTCTGGCACGCCGCCGCGCTCGGCCTGATCGACCGCGTCGCCTCCTACTGGGACAAGACACCGCCGCCCAGCCCGGATGAGGTCACCCACGCCTTCTGGTCCGCCTGCCATGGTGGGCAGCGCCGGACCGCCGGGTACCTCCTCGACCGCGACGCCGACCTCAACTGGGTCGGCTACGACGACCTGACCCCGCTCGACACCGCGGCGCGAGCCGGCGCCGACGAGCTGGTCGCCTGGCTACGCAGCCGCGGCGCCCGCCCCAGCCCCACTCCTTGATCCACGTCCCTGTTGCCGGGCACTCTGTGGGAACGATGTGAATCTGGTGTTGTGGCAGGAGCATCAGATTCACATCGTTAGGAGCCGGAGGTATCCGCCCGTGCCGGGCGACAACCTGCTCCCACACCCGGGTATCGCTTACCTCCCCTGGACCACACCGATCGGCCGCACGGATCCCATCGCCGCGGCTTGGTCCACGGCATCGACACCGTCCGAGGCTTTGTCGACCTTCGCAGCCACGCCGGCGCCCGACCAGCCGGCATGATCAGTTTCTTCGGCCGCGCGGCGGGCGTCGGCGAGGAACGGGCCGCCACCACTGGGGTCGAGCACACCCGCCTCCGCCCAGCCGAACCTGCCGGTCAGGACCTGCTGCGCGGCCCGGAAGTTCTCGGCGTCGTCGTTACGCCACAACGCGTCGAAGAGGGCGTCGACCCGCCGCCGGGACTGCCGGCAGAACAGGTCGGCCAACTCGACGGCGGTCGGCTCGCCGTCCCGCGCCAGCATCTGCGCGCGGACCACGGACGCACTCATGGCGAACAGCTCCGCGCCGATGTCGACGATGCGACCGAGGAACATCTGCCTCTTTTCCATCCCGCCCTTCCAGCGGCTCATGCCGTAGAAGGTGGAGCGGGCCATCTTGCGCGCGGACCGTTCGACGAACCGGAGATGGCCTGCGAGCGAGCCGAACTCGGCGAACGAACGGGGGTCGGTGCCCTCCCCCACGGCGAGCCGGGGCAGCCAGCGGGCGTAGAAACCCGCGGCGCGCGCGGAGGTCCGCGCCCTGGCCGACAACGGGACTTCGGTGTCGATGATGTCGCCGGCGACCGCCAGGTGGGTGTCGACGGCTTCCCGGGCGATGAGCAGCTTCATGATCTCGCTGGAGCCTTCGAAGATCCGATTGATGCGCAGGTCGCGCAGCATCTGCTCGGCCGGGACGGGCCGTTCGCCACGGTTGGCCAGCGACTGGGCTGTCTCGTAGCCACGGCCACCGCGGATCTGCACCATCTCGTCGGCGACGAGCCACGCCATCTCGCTCGCGTACAGCTTGGCGAGCGCGGCCTCGATCCGGATGTCCTTGCCACCTTCGTCGGCCATCATCGCCGACAGTTCGACGACCGCCTCCATCGCGAACGTGGTCGCGGCGATGAACGCGATCTTCTGGGCGATCGCCTCGTGCCGCCCGATGGGCTGGCCCCACTGGACCCGCTCGGCGGCCCACTCACGGGCGATCCGCAACGCGTATTTGGCGGTGCCGGCGCAGACCGCGGGCAACGCCAGCCGGCCGGTGTTGAGGGTGGTCAGCGCAATCTTGAGCCCCTCACCCTCCCTGCCGAGCCGGTCCTGCGCCGGTACCCGTACCCGATCGAAGTGAGTGACACCGTTCTCGATACCGCGTAGCCCCATGAACTCGTTGCGGTGCTCCACCGTCACACCTGGTGCGTGGGCATCGACGATGAAGCAGGTGATGCCGCCACGATGGTCCGCGGACTTCGGTACGACCGCCATCACGACCAGCCGGTCGGCGATCACACCGTTGGTGGTCCACAGCTTGCGCCCGGACAGCTCGTAGGCCGCGTCGTCGTCCACGGGGACCGCACGCGCGCTCATCCGGGCCGGGTCGCTTCCCACGTCCGGTTCGGTCAACAGGAACGCGCTGATCTCATTGCGTGCGACCAGCGGCAGGTAGGTGCGCTTCTGCTCGCTCGTGCCGAACCTGCGGACCGGTTCGGCCACGCCGATCGACTGGTGCGCCGAGAGCAGCGTCGGGATGGACGAGTGCCAGCTGCCGGCGAGCGCCAGCGCACGGTTGTAGTAGAGGGTGCTCAAGCCGAGGCCGCCGTACTCCTGCGGGATCTTCATACCCAGCGCGCCGAGCCGCTTGAGTCCTTCGACGACATCCGCCGGGATGTGACCGTCCCGCTCGATCGCCAGTGGATCCACGTGCTCGCGCAGGAAGGCCGCCAGCCCGGTGAGGAAGGCCTCGCCCCGGTCGCGGTCGGCCGCCGGCGGCCGTGGATGCGGTGAGATGAGATCGAGGCGGAGGTGACCGAGGAACAGCTCCTTACCGAACGACGGACGCGTCCATGCTGTCTCCCGCGCGGCTTCGGCGGCCTTACGAGCGTCCCTTTCGTCCACGTGTGGCATATTCAGCTCCCCAGGCTCAGCAGATCTGCTACGCCTTTACTTCCCCGTCTCGGGCGATCTACTTTCTGTCGCACACCGCAATCGCAGAGCGACTATTCAACCGTCCTATCAAGGGATATGTGTCTGGATGAAGATCGAATCGGATCGGATCGGCCGTGAGGTGGCGTCAACAGCGTTGACTACACTGTGGGTACCGACTACGAGGCAGATCAAAGGAGACCGGTGGAGACGGCGCAGCCCCGCCACACCCGCACCCCCCGTGGGACGTTGTCCCAGCAGCTTCTGCTCGACACCGCGATGGAGATCGTCGACATCGGCGGGGTCGGCGGCTTCAGCATGCGAGCGCTCGGCGCCCGGCTGAACATCGACCCGACCGCGGTCTACCGGCACTTCCGCACCAAGAACGAGCTCCTGGAGGCGCTGGCCGACCGGGTCGTGCGCGGTGAGGAACCGCTCCCCCACACCGACGACCCGCACGCCGACCTGCGCGAGACGTTCGCCCAGCTGCGCAGGTCACTGCTGCGCCATCCGACCCTCGCGCCGATCGTCCTGCGCCGGCCGCCGGGCGGCGAAGCCAGCTGGGACCGGACCAACCACGCGATCGGCCTGCTGCGTGACGCCGGCATGCCCGACCATGATGCGGCGAACGCCTTCCAGACGC
>NZ_CAUVXP010000264.1:0-4418 GCF_963555955.1 Protofrankia sp. Cas3 | reverse complement strand
TTGTCGTTAAGAGGCTGGCTGCATCGTTGGTGGCCGGGCCTGCGCCCCTGGCGAAGTAGGCTTCAGTAATGGAGCAGCGTGTCAGCTTGATCACACTGGGCGTTGCCGACGTGCGGCGCGCTCGGGCGTTTTATGAGCGGCTGGGTTGGCACGGTCAGGAGGTCGAAGAGACCGTGTTCTTTCAGGCCGGCGGCATCGCGCTGGTCCTCTGGGGCCGTGACAAACTCGCGCGCGACTGCGGTTTTACGGACGGGACTATCACGGACAGGCCGGCAGGTGGCTTCAGTGGTGTCGCCCTCGCACACAATGTTCGGTCCGAGGCGGAGGTCGACGGTCTCATCGCGGCGGCGGAGCGGGCAGGGGCCACGGTCACCCGTCCGCCGGCCAAGACGTTCTATGGCGGCTATGCGGGGTATTTCACCGATCTCGACGGCCACGCCTGGGAGATTGCGTACAACCCGGGCTTCCCGCTCGCGGCGGACGGCTCGATCACCGTCCCCGACTTCCCCGTCGGATGACCGGTCGGGGTGCCGTCGTATGCGCAGTGCGGCTTGGATGGCCGGTTCGGCAGATCGAAAGATCGTAGCTCGGCAGATCGAAAGGTAGCGGGCCGGCAGGTCGAAGGGGCGCTGCCAGGACGCTGGGGATCAGATGGGGATCAGGTTGACGAGACCTCATCTATGCGGGGAGTTCGGCGTAGGGGAGGGGTTGTTCGGCCCAGATGGTCTTCCCGGTGGCGGTTTGCCGGGTGCCCCACCGTTGGGTGAGTTGGGCGACGAGGAGCAGGCCGCGGCCGCCCTCGTCGAAGACGCGGGCCTGGCGCAGGTGGGGGGCGGCGTTGCTGGCGTCCGAGACCTCACAGATGAGGGTGTTGTCCTGGATGAGCCGGAGCTGGATGGGGCCGCCGCCGTAGCGGATGGCGTTGGTGACCAGCTCGCTGACGACCAGCTCGGTGATGTATGCGGCATCGTCCAGTCCCCAGATGGTCAGTTGGTGAGAGGCCTGTTTGCGGGCGTCGGCGACGACGGCGGGCTCAGCCGGCAGGCTCCAGGTGGCGACATGATCGGCGTCGAGGGTTTTCGTCCGGGCGAGGAGCAGGGCGACGTCGTCAGTAGGGCGCTCCGGCAGCAGCGCGTTCAGCACGTTGTCGCAGGTGTCCTCCAGGGACGGGGCGGGATGGGTCAGCGCGTGGCGTAGCAGTGCCAGCCCCTGGTCGATGTCGCGGCCCGCGGCCTCGATCAGGCCGTCGGTGTAGAGGGCGAGCAGGCTTCCTGCCGGCAGGTGCAGCTCGGTGGACTCGAAGGGCAGTCCGCCCAGGCCCAGTGGGGGGCCGACGGGTACCTCGGGAAAGTCGACCGTGCCGGCGGGGGTGACGACAGCGGGTGCGGGGTGGCCGGCGCGGGCCAGCGTGCAGCGGCCGGCGACGGGGTCGTAGATCGCGTAGACGCAGGTGGCGCCGATTTCCCCGGCGGTGGGTGCGTTGGGGTCGCTGGCCGCCGGGCCTTCCTCGAGGTCGAGACGGATGACGATGTCGTCGAGGCGGGTGAGCAGTTCGTCGGGGGCCAGGTCGATGTCGGCGAGGGTGCGTACCGCGGTGCTCAGCCGTCCCATGGTCGCCGACGCGTGGACGCCGTGGCCGACGACGTCACCGACGACCAGGGCGACCCGGGCGCCGGACAGCGGAATCACGTCGAACCAGTCGCCGCCCACGCCCGCTTGGGAGTCGGCAGGCAGGTAGCGGGAGGCGATGTCCAGGGCCGCCGGCTGGGGTATCCGCCGCGGGAGCATGCTGCGTTGCAGGGCGAGTGCGGTCGTGCGCTCACGAGAGTAGCGGCGGGCGTTGTCCACGCACACGGCCGCTCGTGCGGTGATCTCCTCGGCGAGCAGGAGGTCGTCGTCGTCGAACGGGTCCTGAGTGCGATGCCGCAGGAACATCACGACGCCCAGGGTGGTGCCGCGGGCCCGCAGCGGCGCTGCCATCACCGAGTGGATGCCGTACTGGCGGATGCTCCGGACGCGAGCCCGGAAATGCGCCGTCCACCTGCGGATGTCGGGGTCATCGACGGCATGCCGTGAGGCCAGGCCGGTGGCCAGGGTCCGCGCCAGGAACGAGTATTCGGGGTGGGATTCGGTCGCTCCCGGGGTGACCGCCGACTCGGGGCAGCCGGCCAGGACGGACTGCTGTGCGACCCGGCGCAGCACGACGGGGCCGGTGACCGGACCGAGCGTCGGTTCCTCGCCGTGGACGATGGAGTCCAGCAGGTCGACGCTGACGAAATCGGCAAATCGGCCGGCGGCGACGTCCGCCAGCTCCTGGGCGGTGCGGGTCACGTCCAGGGTGCTGCCGATGCGGGTGCTGGCGTCGTTCACGATGACCAGCCGACGCCGGGCCCAGTACTGTTCAGTGTAGTCAAGCACCGCAGCGGAAACGCCCTGCACCCGGCCGTCCTGATTCTTCAGGGGGAAAAAAATTATCGACCAGGCGTGCTCGCGGGCTTCGCCGGGAGCACGGCCGTAGTTTTCGTGGCGCATCATCTCCCCGGTCCGCAGCACCTGTTCCTGCAGCCTGTCGTACTCCTCAAAGGGAGGATAGGGCGCTATTTCCCGCAGATGCAGCCCGCGCATCTCCTCTTCCGTTCTGCCCATCAGGCGGGTCATCGCTTTGTTGGCCCTCGCAAGCCGCTCCTTGTCATTGTAGATTGCTACCGGGATCGGGAGTTGGGCCAGCGTCCAGTCTCTGAGCGCTTCCGTCTCGGTGCTGTCCGTTTCAGTGCCGTCCGGGTCGGTGTCCATCGGCGCGCATCTCACCCTCGCCGCGGCCATCGCTCGGGATCCTCGCAGGCAGGACTCCGCGGCACTGTTCCAAGGGTGCTGCCCGATTGTGCTGCTTTCAACCCGAGGCTGCGGGCATCCGCACGGTGCTGGCTCGTTTCAGTTGCCCGCCGGTATTAGCGTTGATGGGAACAAGACCGGAAAACTGGGTGGCGACGGTGCTTCGGGGAGAGTCGGGCACACACGGTCGAAGGTGACGCCGGGGGCCATGACCGACCATTCCGTCTGGGTCGGGTTGGCCCCGGCCAGGCGACAGGCGCGGGCCACCGGGTCCGTCACCGTGGCGCGCAGCGAGGCGATGTTCCACCTGACCACGTTGCCGTATTCATCGTATGTGGTCAGCGTGTCACCGGTTTCGGAGAATGCCACGCCACGCGGATAGGTCTGTAAGGTCACCGCCGTGACCCGGTGGGGTGCGGAGGTGAAGGTCATGTCCCACAGCACTACTTCGTCACCGCCGCCGACAGTGGCGAGGATCCGTCCGTCCGGGCTGAACGCGATGGCGGGTATCGGCACGCCGCTGCTGATTTTCACCCGGAACCGTGGTGCGGCCGTAGCGGACACGTCGGATACGTCGAATACGTAGGTGTCCTTAAGAAAGGCGGCCACCAGGGTGTTCCCATCAGGGGAGAAACGGGCGGTACCGGAGACATGCAGGTGGGGATGGTCTGGGTCCACGAGGGTGCCCAGCGGTTTCGGACCGCGGAGATCGGCGAGGTCGTACAGGTAGGCACCGCACAGGAGGATGCGCCCTCGCGGTCTGAAGGTCACGGCGCAGTTCGCGGTCCCGTTCGCGGTGAGGAATGACGCCTGGACGGGGTGGCGTCGGTCGGAGATGTCCCAGATGGTCGTTGGTCCCGCAGCGCTGCTGACGGCAAGGAGTGCGTTGTCGGGGGACAGCGCCATGTACGCGACGGCGCCAGCACCGTCGGAGATGCGGAACTGTGCGGTCGACACCGGCGATGCGGGGTCGGAGACGTCCCAGACGGTCACGGTCCCGTCGCGGGCGGCGGTGGCGAGGGCGCGGCCGTCCGGCGCGAAGACCACCTGCGGGCTGTCCGGGACGTCGACGGTACCGGCGTCGCGACCGGCTGACGGACCTGTCAGGTACATCAACACCGGCCGACCGCCGGCGCCCCAGGCCGCCAGCAGCGTTCCGGTCGGGTCGAGGGTCGAGAAGCGCAGCGGCGTGTAGGGGCTCTGTAAGAACAGGGTGGTTCCGACGATCGGTTGTGCCGACCGTGTTGGAGTCAGACGGTCGGCCAGTGACCAAAACAGCACCGTGTCGTCATTGCCGCCGGTGGCCAGGGTGGCGCCGTCCGGCGCGAAACTCACCGCCTTGATCAGGTTCTGATGTCCGGTGAAGGTGGCGGTGCGCACGGACGTCGCAGGAGAAGCGACATCCCACAGCGCGATCGTGCGATCCGTGCTGCCGGTGGCCAGGCTCCTGCCGTCGGGGCTGAAGGCGACCGCGCGGACCGCGCCACCGTGACCGCTCAGGCCTGCGCTCTGGCGTGGGTGGGTGGGGTCCGTCAGATCCCACAGCCGTGCCTGCGCGTCGTCCGCTCCGGTGGCCAGGGTCCGCC
>NZ_CAUVXP010000263.1:4049-4847 GCF_963555955.1 Protofrankia sp. Cas3 | reverse complement strand
CCACGAGAATACCCCAACCCCTGCTGGCCCGATTGGGCGCACCCTATGACCACTTCCTCGGACGGTACCGAGTACCCAGTGAGAAGACAATCCGCAGGGTCCTCCAGGCCATCGACAGTGCGGCCCTGGACGCCCGCATCGGTTGCTGGCTCTTCGCGCAGACCGCCTCTGAGAACGGGGAGCAGATTGCCATCGCGATCGATGGCAAGGTCATGCGTGGAGCCTGGGTCGACGAGAAGACGCAGGTCAAGCTCCTAGCCGCGATGATCCATGGGAGCGGTCTCGTCGTCGGACAGATCCGTGTTCCCGACGACACCAACGAGATCACCCAGGTCGGAAATCTGCTCGACAGGCTTCCGGATATGCCGGGCAGGCCGACCGTGACCCTCGACGCGGCGCATACGCAGGACGACACCGCAAAGGACATCGTCAAGCACGGGATGGATTATGTGATGACCGTGAAGGGGAACCGCCCGACACTAAAAAAGCAGACGTTCGACCGGGTCCTTCCACTTCTCCAGGAACCAGCCCACCACGAGGTCGAGGAACGTGGACACGGCCGGATCAAAAACTGGCAGACCTGGGCCACGAAAGCCGAAGGTATCGAGTTCCCGCATGTCAACAATGCGGCCATCATTCGGCGAGACGAGTTCGACCTCGCCGGAACTCGCCTCACTCGCGAATATGCCCTCGTCCTCACCAGCGCAGCGAGCACGCACGCCACAGCGCACTACTTCCACTCCCACGTCCGCGGGCAGTGGGGCATCGAAAACCAAATCCACTACACCCGCGACACGG
>NZ_CAUVXP010000263.1:0-3664 GCF_963555955.1 Protofrankia sp. Cas3 | reverse complement strand
CCTACCACGTGGCGGGGACGCAGCCGATCCGCGGACGACGAGACTCTACGAAGAAAGACCTCCATGGCGTTCCCATGTCGGCCCTTGCCGCCTTGGCCCTCGTCGTGATATATGCAGGACAGCCGGCGCTTCGCCGGCCCAAACGGGGGTTTGATCATGAAGATAAGCCTATTCACAGTGCTCAAGATTGGGCTCGGCATCGCTGCGGGCATCGGTGTGTCCGGTACCGGGTGCGCACCGATCGGGCTCCCGGTGACGCCCGCACCCCCAGCCGGCTCATCGGGCAGCGTCCAGTGGGGCGAGCCCACTGTCGAGAACTTTGACTCGCTGAGCTCGCGCTGGTACGTCTACAACTTCCCAACAAGTCGCCCGCGCCGCTCGTCCGCACTCGTCAGCGTGTCCGGCGGATCGCTCAAGCTAGGGGGTGCGACGGATTCCGCCGGCCTCGACTTCGGCTCTGGCGTGAGCGACAACGCGTTCCACCAGAAATACGGGCGATGGGAAGCCCGGTTCAGGGTTACGCCGGGTGCCGGGTTTGGTGTCGCTATCCTCCTGTGGCCGGAGAACGGTAATTGGCCCCGGGACGGCGAGGTCGACATGATCGAGATCCCGTCCGCTGACCGGCACAGCGCTATCCAGTCCATTCACAACGGACCATCGAACCTCCAGGCTACGCACGGAGCGAATAACGACTACACCGGCTGGCACACGGTGGCCGTTGACTGGCTGCCAAGTGGGCTGACGTACTACGTCGATGGGGCCGCGACCTGGAAAGTGACGGGCCCCGCATACATTCCCTCGACCGGCCCGCTCCACCTGACGCTGCAGCTCGATGAATGCTCGCCGGGCACCTACGGCGGTTTCATACCGTGCCGAGAGAGCGGCCCCAGCGAAGGAGTGACACTGGAAGTCGACTGGGTCAAGGTATACCCGCCGCCACCAGGTCTGTAGTCACGGCGGCGCCTGTCACGACCGCCGGTACAGCCCCAGCCTCCGTCGTCCAGCCCGCCTTCGAGCTCGTGCGGCACCCCGACGAGTCCGTTCTTCTTCGGGAAGTCGCTTTTCCCCTCGATGACGACTGTAGGTTCGTTCGCGACCGTCACAAGGGCGCCGGTGGCCGCCAGGACCTCGACGTCGATCATCACGTCGTTCACCGGCCCGGACAACCCGTAGCCGAGACTGCCGTCGTTCCATATCTGAGGAAGAGGAACGACAAATTTTGGCCCGCTTCTGAAGAAACCGACCGACGACGGCCGGGGCAAGGTGACGCTGCGCCTCGGGCCGCCCGGCGAGCGCGCCGTCGCCGGCGACACTGAGATGGGTGCGGCTCTTCCGGAAGTCCTGCCAGACCGGCTCCTGGCTGGGCGTAGTGAGCGTTCCGGGAGAGTTGGCGCTTTGATCGCATAGCCGACTGGGGTCGAGGTGAGAAAGCGCAGGTAGCCGGTTCGCGGCCCCAGGCGTGGTTCCGGGCGGGACAGTCCGTCATCGGCCGGATGCGCACGTGGAAAAGCCACCGCCTCCAGTCTTTGTGGCGACTTGGATCACTCAGAAGGAGACGGTGGCCATGGACGCCAGCATCCCAGACACCGCCCGCGACGCACAGAGCGGCACGCAGCCAGCACACACCGACCTCGAGGACGTGTTCGCTCCGTTCCGCGCCCACGCCGAGAAGATGATCTCCTGGGCGGGGTCGGACGAGGCGCACCGGCTCGGGCACGCCGCGCTGGAGGAACATGCCTGGGCGGACGCGTTGGAGGGCGCGCGGCTGCTGACCCAGGGACATCTCGACCAGCGGGCCCGCACCGAGCGGCGCCGCGACGACGTGCGCGACGCCGACGGCCGGCGCCGGCCCACCGTCGAGCCAGGACACGAACGACGCCGCCTCCTGATTTTCGGGGAGGTGTCGACGTCCCGGCTCGCGTACCGCGCCGACGGGAAGGACAACCTGTACCCGCAGGACGCCGAGCTGGCCTGGGGCGTGCGCAGCTACTCGGCCGGGATCACGAAACGGGTCGCCGAGGCCACGGCGGTGGCGCCGTTCGAGCAGGTCGCGGACATGGTCAGCGCCGCCGGCGCGATCCGGCTCGGCAAGCGGCAGTCCGAGCAGCTCGCCGTCGAGACGGCCGTCGACTTCGAGGCCTACTACGCCGCGCGCCGCCCGGAGCCCTGCCCGGACACGACCGGATTGCTGATCAGCTGCGACGGGTCCGCGCTGCCGGTCCGGCCCGACGCGCTACGCCCGGCCACCGCGAAGGCCCACGCCACCCGCGCCCTCGCCGCCGCCGAACACGGCTGGCCCGACGAACCCACCGAGCTACGCCGCAGCCGGACGAGGACCGCGGAACTCGCCGCCGTCGCGGACATCCCACCGGCCCCACGCACCCCGGGCGACGTGCTCGGCGCACTGTTCGACCCCCCTCAGTCCGGGACGGCGACGCCCGGGCCGCGCGCGACCGGCCGCACCGTGTTCGCGTCCGTGGCCCGGCCCGCCGCCCAGGTCATCGCCGACGCGTTCACCGAGGCCGACCGCCGCGACCCGGCGCGCACCCGGCCGTGGTTCGCCGTGATCGACGGCAACAACCACCAGATCGAGACGATCGAGGCCCTCGCCACCGCCCGCGGCAAGAAGGTCACGATCCTGATCGACCTCCTCCACGTCCAGGGCTACCTGTGGAAGGCGGCGAAGGTCTTCTTCTACGACAAGGACCCCGCCGCCCGCGCCTGGGTCCGTGAGCAGACCGGCAAGGTCCTCGACGGCGCTGCCCGGGACGTGTGGGTCGGCATCCGCCGCCGCGCGACCCGGTTCAGCTACACCGCCACCGAGCGCGCCGGCGCCGACGAGTGCGCCGACTACCTGGAACGCAAGGGGAACTACCTCGACTACCCGGCGTTCCTCACCGCCGGTTGGCCGGTGGCCTCCGGCCTGATCGAGGGCGCCGCCAAATGGATGATCAAGGACAGGATGCAGATCAGCGGAGCCCGCTGGGGACTCGACGGCGCCGAAGCCGTCCTGCGCCTGCGCGCCCTACGTGGCAACGTCGACCTCGACGACTACTTCACCTTCCACCTCGAACAGGCCAGACGCCGCAACCACGCCACCCGCTACTGGCCCACGGACACACCGTGCGAGCAACCCGAAGCCCTCGCTGCCTGAACCGCGGTACGCCCGATTCGCCGGACCTCCAAACGAGCCGCACCCGCGGGCCCTGCTCGGCGGCACGCCTGACCCAGCCGATCTCCCTGAGATCGATTCCCCCACGACCCAATCCCGGCTCGCGAACGTCTCCAACGATCTCGCGCAGCATCGCGGTATGTCCTGACCGACGCGTTCGGGCTGCCGGTCACCAGATACCAGGAACGAACATTCACACCGCCCTGTGGCGGTCATCAGTGGCGCACCCGATGTCTCGACATCGCCCTGACTAAAATCTCGGAGAGGAGACGGCACAATGGCAATCAATACCCACCACATGGTGATCGTGCACCGCGCGTTCAGGCGCGAGTTCGGTCTGCTGCCGAAGATGGTCTCGGGCATCTTCGCCGTCGGCGGCCGGCAGGTGCGGGTGGTGCACGACCCCGCTCGCGAGGTGGTGTCGGCGCTGCACCATCACCACCAGGGCGAAGACGACGAGCTGCTCTGGCCCAGGCTGCACGAACGGGCGCC
>NZ_CAUVXP010000262.1:4223-6150 GCF_963555955.1 Protofrankia sp. Cas3 | reverse complement strand
TGCGCCTCGGCGGGGGGTCCGTCGCCGCTGGCGACTGCCTGTCTGCCGGACGAGCCCGGACCTGATCCGGCCGCGGGTGGCAAGGGCCGCCCACCCGGTGGCGGCAAACCCCCCGCCCCGCCTACCTTCCCCGACTCACCCCCCAACCCCGACGACGATCCCGTTAATCTTGATAAAGCATTCGAGTCAGGACTACGGATCGACCCCAGCGACAAAAGGGGTGAATTGACCATGGCGGGCAATGCGCTCGCGAAGAAGCTTGGCCGGAGTAATTCGTCTGCTTGGCCACAGATTGCGGGAATCAAGAATCCGGATGCATTTAATACCGCCGGTGAAAATCTTCTTAAGGAGATGTTGGAAAATCCCGAAGGCGCTTGGAAGGCGGAACGTGGTCGAATCCGCGGTTTGTGGTCGAATACGTGGGATCTACGTTTGCCGAACGGGCTTGGTGCAAGATTTGATCAAAATGGATTTTTCGAAACGTTTTTGGACTAGTTCAATGAACGGGGATTTTTTTGGATATTGGGGGTAGTCAACCCCGCCGGTAGGGGCTACGAGCTAGTATTATAGAAATATCCTGATTTATCGGAGGCTACTTTGGCGTTTTTTATGATTGCAGGAGTTCGTGTTGAGGTGATTCGTACAGAAGGTGCTGATCGCGCATTAGAATTCAGAGTTATGGACGGCGATCAGGCTGCCGCCACGTTTGCTGTTTTTAGAGGCTTCGATGAAGAATGGGAGTCGGCTAGGTTGATTATCGATCCGCAGGCTGATGGAGTCGCTCTAAGTATCATATTGTGGGCAATCGAGTACTCCCAAGCGCATCTTTAAGACTTGGTGAAGTCAAGCGGTCATGGCGGCGGTGGCAATGACAGTGTTGACGATACCGGATGGCAGGTTGGGCGATTTCTCCACGAGGTCGGCGGCTCGGCTCACCTCGGCTGGCGTGACGGATGTCAACTCGTAGACGCCGTGTGCCGGGTTGCGGGGGACGCGGGCAACCCGGACCGTCGGCACCCAGTCGTTTACCTATAACGATCGGGATCTGTTGACGGCCGGGTCGGGGCCGGCGGGCAGTTCGTCGTTCGGGTACAACGCTCGGGATGATCTGACGAGCACGACCGGTGCGGCCACCGGTGGTACCCGGTCGTTGGGCTATGACGACGCCGACCAGCTGACGTCGGTGACCTACGCGTCGGGTGGGGCGGTTCGCAGTTTCGGCTACGACAATCTCGGTCGGACGACCGCGGACACGCTGTCCGGGCCGGGTGGGACGTTGCGGGCGGCGACCTACAGCTACGATGCCAACGACAATCGGCTGACCGAAACGTTGAGTCCGGCGGCGTTGGCGGGGTCGGGGAGTCAGAGCTTCGGCTATGACCGGGCGGACCGGTTGACGTCGTGGACGAGCCCGGCGAACGTCACGACGAGCTACGGCTGGGATGGGGCGGGGAACCGCACCGCGGTGGGCGGCACCGCGGCGACGTTCGATGAGCGCAACCGGCTGACCTCCGATGGGACGGCGACGTATACGTATACGGCGTTGGGGACGCGGGCGACCCGGACCGCGGGCGGCACGACCGCGACCACGACGTTTGACGGGTTTGATCGGCTGGTGTCGGACAGTACGTCGGGGACGACGACGTACGGCTATGACGGCCTGGATCGGCTCGCGGTCCGTAACAGCACCACGCTGGGCTACGCCGGGGTGGAGAAGGAGCCGGTCGCGGACGGGACGTCGACCTATGCCCGGGATCCGGACGGGGATCTGATCGGCCTGGGTACGCCGGGTGGGGCGTGGGTGCCGCTGGCGGACCCGCACGGGGATGTGGTGGCGGCGTTCACCACGAACGGCGCCGGCCTGACCGATCAGAAGGCGTTCGATCCGTTCGGGGTCCCGACCACCGCGGGTAGTGCGAACGTCCGC
>NZ_CAUVXP010000262.1:2956-3548 GCF_963555955.1 Protofrankia sp. Cas3 | reverse complement strand
GTCGGGTTTCAGGGGTCGTGGACGGATCCGACGACGGCCAAGGTGAGTGCGGAGGCCCGCTGGTACACCCCGGGGACCGGCGGGTTTGTCTCTCGGGACAGTGTCGGTCTGCCGTTGACGTCGGGGATCTCGGCGAACCGGTATGTGTATGGCAACGCCAATCCGCTGGCCTACAACGATCCGTCCGGTCATTTCGCGCCGGGTTCTGATCCTGAGGATGCGATTGCAGGGGTTCTGCTCGGTGGGGCAGCGGTTGCGGCGGGGACCGGAGTGGGAGCACCGGTTGCCCTTGGGCTTGCACTTTTCGGTTCTCTGTTTTTGCTTTCGGGTGATTCTGCGCCGAAATCTGCGCCGAAGCCTCCGCCTGTTGAGCCGCGGCCGCACTGGGTGGATTATGACGATTCGGATGATGAGTGGCCGGTGGTTTCGCCGGCTACGTCGCCTGTTCGTGATCCTGTTATCGAGCCGGCGTTGAAGCCTCGGTCTACTGCTGGTGGGCGTGTTGTACAGGTGCACCCTCGTACGCAACTGAAGCCCATACCGCTGCCGAAGCCCCGGATTCCACCGATGCCGCTGCCGCAGTTGAAGCACC
>NZ_CAUVXP010000262.1:897-2640 GCF_963555955.1 Protofrankia sp. Cas3 | reverse complement strand
CAATGCCACGTAGCCTAGTTTGATCATGCTGCTCGTGGGGACGCTGGTGTACCGCGGCCGGGCGGATCGGTGGGCCTTGGAACTGGCTGGGGCTCGACGAGCCTGGCGAGTCTGATGGTCGGCGGCGCGTCGTAGCGGGTGCCGTGCTGGCCGGGCTTCTTGACGGGGTAGTGGTTGTGGCGGGCGCGTCGGACGACGCGGGGGTAGCTGCGGTGGCGGCGGGTGTTCAGCTTGGTGGGCCGGGTGATGTCGGCCTGGACCCGCCGCAGGATCCGTTCGCGGTGTTCAGGGGGAAAAAGACGGGTCCGAGGCCCGCCTGCGGATGAGCCGGACGGTGCGTGTGAACGTGATCCGGTCCGGGTCGATCCCGGCGGCGGTCGCCGCCGTGCAGATCAGCGCGCTGATCGCGAAGTGGGTCAGCAGGTAGCCCCAGATCTCCTGGTAGACCAACTCCGGGGACTTCGAGCGCAGGACGCGCCCCGGTCCGCGTAGGTAGGTTTTGAGCTGTTTGTTGCCGGTTTCGTGCTCCCATCTTTGCTGGTAGACGCCGCCGAGCGGGATCGCGGGGGCGTCCCGCGGATCGAGGATGTTGGTGATCAGGGCGAACAGTTCGTGTTTGCCGTTGCCCTCGCGGTCGGGGATGTCGTACTCGACGACGCGGACGTAGCGGGCCTTCGCCCCCTCGAGCGGGCGGCGGTCGCGGGCGGCGTCGAGCAGCGCTGCGCGGGCCCTGCCGCGGATATCCGGGTTGATCAGGACGGACAGGTAGGAGTGGTCCCCCAGCTCGGCCAGCACGGGTAGGCGCAGGTCAGCCTTCACCCGCCACAGCAGCCCCGCGCCGGTGTCGTCGGCCGCGCACCAGTCCGCCCAGTTGTAGAAGTTCCGGTCGGCCGTGACCAACCAGTCCGCCTGGAAGCGCGGGTAAAGGGTCCGGGCGAGGGTCTGCTCGCCGGTGGCCTTGCCCGCGCCGGCCGGGCCGAGCGCGGCCAGCACCGGCGCATGCGAGGTGCACTCATCGACCGTGACCGCCCGGACCTGCGGCAACGCGGCCTCGGCGCCGTCGCGGGTGCCGGGCAGCCCGAACTCGGCAAGGTTCTTCTTCGACGCCTCGACGTCGAAGACCATCGCGTCCAGGCTCATCAGCCGCCACCCACCGAAGAACGCACCCCCGGTGTCCTCCTGGGCGACCGGCCGCGCGACCTCGCGGAACAGCTCGGCCATCGGCTCCGGGCCCAGCCGCTTACGGGCCTGCGCAAGCCCGCTCGACGTCGGCTCCCACCCAGCGCCCCAGTCCGCGAGCACCCCGGCCAGCGACGCCGCGACCTCCTCGTAGTCCTCGTCCGCGAACAGCGCCAACGCCATCACGAAATAGACGACCACATGCGGGGGAATCGTCCCGTCCGAGCGCTTCGCGGCTTTGCCGGTCTCCTCGACCGCCTCGTCGACCGCGTCCCGCGACACCCACGACGCCAGCACGCCCAGCGAGATCCAGTCGGTCACCCGGCCGGCCGGTAGCACCACCCCAGTCTGCTCCACACCCCACGATCATGCCTACAACCAGGCGGAACGCCTGGAACCGACACGCCGGACATCCAACATCCATCCAGACCAAACAGGAAAGATCAACTTAGGCTACGTGGCATTGGGGGATGGGGCGTCCGGGCAGGGCACGGATGGTAACTGTGTCTTGCGGAAGGTTCCGTCGGCGCTGGCGATTCTCTGCCTGCCGGACGAGCCTGGACC
>NZ_CAUVXP010000262.1:0-486 GCF_963555955.1 Protofrankia sp. Cas3 | reverse complement strand
CCCCCCCGCCCCACCTACCTTCCCCGACTCACCCACCAACCCCGACGACGACGGAGATGAACAGGGACACATTCATGACCGGACTGCAAGGGGTGGGGTTGGGAATGCACTGGATGGTTGGCGTAGTCAGCGATTTCAGTTTGGAAATCAGCAGTTTCTGCTCGATAAGGGCGATATTACGCATATTCTCGAGCGTCATCATCCGGCCTATTGGGATGGCTCTTTGAAGGCGTCGCAGAGCTTTTTTGATGAGGGAATGTCCATTCAGGACGTGCAGGATGCGATTGGAAGCGTCCTCCGTCAGAATCGGGATATACTTATCAGTCGGGGTTCGAAAGGTATGTATCAGATTCAAGGTGAGGTAGATGGCATCGACTATGTACTAGGGCTTAACAGAGGGCATATCGGTCAGTTTTATCCCGGCGTTCTTCCATAGCAGACGAAGAGGTTAAGAGTGATCGAAATTAAGTCCTATCTTCGTATGAG
>NZ_CAUVXP010000261.1:0-4780 GCF_963555955.1 Protofrankia sp. Cas3 | reverse complement strand
GCGGTCATGCCGCCACCCCCGACGAGGCCCGCCGGCCACCGGAACCGACCGGCCGCATCCCCCGCGCCCGCAGCGCCAATCCCAGCTTCGGGGTAGGGCCGAACCTGTTCAGCCACGGCATGACCGTCAACCCGTCGAACTCCACCGGCCGCAACGCCGTACCCGCCAACGGCTCCGGAGGCACCGGCTGAACCGGCGCGGGAATCTTCACCTTCACCTCCGCCGACCCCGCCCGCGCGTTCGGGTCCGCGTCCATCACCCGCACCGCCCACAGCAACTCACCGGTTTCCTTGTCCCGCTCCTGCGCATCCGGCACCCCCGCCTTCGACTTCTCAAAGTCGTTCGCAGGCTCCACCCCGAGCACGAACGCGCCATGGGGAAACACATCCCCGAACGCCACCGGAATCCACCGCGGTATCGCCATCGTTGTCCACCTCCGTAGGGATCATGTCCGGATGTTGCCGGCATCTCACCGCGTTCCGGACAGGTCCCACAATGCACCGCTCATGGAGCGCTCGCCAAGCGCTTTCCAGCCGGTGTATACAGCCGCTGGATAATTTCCCGAATCCCGGTATAGATCGGTATCGGAGGTGCACTGCACCATTATCTTTGCTGTATGACAAACGGCGTTCCGGTGCACACCGCTCGCGGCCCGCGTCTCGACGAGGACTGGAGCGCGGTTGCCGACGCGGTCAACGCGCGGATGGCCCACGAGCGGATCGGACAGAAGGCGCTCGCGGACGTCTCTGGGGTGTCGGTGGCGACGCTGCGCCGGATCCAGCACGGCGCGCACGGCCGCCGGGTCCAGAACACGACGTTGACCGCCATCGCACGCGCCCTCGACTGGCCAGACGACCACCTGATCCGGGTACTCCACGCCGGAGGCACCCCCACGGGCGTCGGTCAGCCCGCCGAGCGGGAGATCCTCGCCGGCATCGGCCGCGTCGAACAGCAGCTTGCCGAGGTCAGCCGCCGCTTGGCCGCCATCGAGGAACTCGTCGCGGCCCGTCTGGTCCATAGGTAAGGGGCCAGCACCCCGACAACGGACGTTTACGCCCGGCGGGATCCTGACCCCTTATCCTTCCCCGCGGTCTCGGCCGCGCGACTACCTCAACCCGGCACGGATGTCGTTTCGCCCGGCTCCCACGACGACGCCAGCTCAGCGACCGGCCGGAACACAAGCGTCACGTCCACGTCGCCGAACGCTTCAGCGAACCCCACCCCGTCCGGCAACGCCGCCCAGGCCCGCAGCACCTCCGCCGGCCGGTCCGCCGGATGAATCGTGATCGTGTAGCCGTCCCCGGGTGACATGCCCCCGGGATGTTCCCCGCCGGTCATCGGCCACCGGCCCGCCGCACCGACCGTGCCAACGCCGCCCCCAGCAGCACCCGCCCGGCCGCCGGCGCCGTGGCAGTGTCGACGAAGAAGAACAGCGGTGTCACCTGGTAGTCGTGCCAGCCGCTTTCCACCGCGAAGAGCTCCGCCGCCGCCGGCGAATCAAACGTGATCGTGGTGTCGCGGACCCGCCGTTCGTCGCCCGGTTCGAAACGGACGACACCGTAAAGGACCGGCAGTCGCTCACCACCGTCTCCGCTGGTCGCTGGGCTTGCCGTGGGTTCTGTCGCTGGCCGCATCCCGTCCCGCTTTCGTTTCCGCTGGTTGGACACCGACCCGACCCAACGGCGATCACTTCTCGACATGGACCCGACCGGCTCCCGGCCACGATTACGAGCCTGACGAACGGTGAAAAGGTCGCTGGCCGTATACACCCGGTGGTTAAACTGGCGGACGGTGCACAGCATGAGACCGATTGCGCCCAATCATCCCGCCAGGGAGGCAGCCGTGACGTCCCGTAACCATGAGCTACCCGCCACACCCGCCGGTCTGTGGGACCGCCCGGACATGGCTCAGGCCCTTGACCAGCGCGACATGGCCACGGTGTTGAAGACTTTCCAGAAATGGACGGGTGCCACCCAAGGGCAGATCGCTACCGCGTGTGGCATGCCGCAGTCCCACATCAGCGAGATCCGTAACAGTAAGCGGCAGGTGATAACGCTGGCCGTCTTCGAGCGGCTCGCGAGCGGCCTGAACATCCCCCGCGCCCGTCTCGGGCTGGACCACGAGAAAACCCACCGGGCAGGCCAGACGACCGCCGTCGCCGGATCCACCGGATCCACCGGATCCACCGCGGACACGCCGGCACGGCCCACCCGCCGGACGGTGTCCCTCGCGATCCCTGTCACTGTCGGACTCGACATGCTCCCCGACGAGCTCATCACCGCCGCAGCCCGCCAATCCGCCGCCGTTCTGGAACGACTCGGCGCGGCAACCGTCGATCCACTCGTTCTCGAACAGCTCGCCGACGACGTCGCCCGCATCTCCCTCGACTACATCGCCGGACCCCCGGAAACCGTGCTTGCCGAAACCGTCGACATGCGTACCCGGGTCCTGGCCGCTCTCGACAACACCCGCCGGCCGACGCAGCTCCGCGACCTCTACCTGATCGCCGGGCAACTCTCCGGCGTTCTCGCCTACGGCGCCATCGATCTGGGCAAGCCCGGCCCGGCGATGGCCCACGCCCGGATGGCCCTGATGTGCGCGGACCTCGCCGGACACACCGGCCTTGCGGTATGGGCGCGAGGAACCCAAAGCCTGATCGCACGGTTCGCGAACCGGTACCGTGAAGCCCTCCAGTACATCCACGCTGGCATGGCCCTACGTCCCACGGGTGCGGGCCTGGCCCGGATCACCAGCGGCGAAGCACAATGCCTCGCCCACCTCGGCGACGTTGCCGGCACTCATGCCTCACTCGCCGCCGCAGCCCACGCCATCGACCACACCGACACACCGTCCGACATCGAAACCGGACTGTTCACCTTCCCCCGTGCCATGCAGCACTACTACGCTGGCGGAAGCCTGATCTGGCTTCCCGACAATGTTGGCGCCCAGGGCGCCGAAGAGGCCATCACCACCGCCATCACCCTGTTCAGCACCGGACCGGCCGAACAACGATTCGTTGCCGACGAAGTCCTCTCGCATGTCTACCTGGCGACTGCCCGGCTCCTCCGGGGAAACATCGACGGTGTCACCGACGCGCTCCACCCAGTTCTGACGATCCCCCGCGAGCAACGGGTCTCCTGGCACCGCCGCCGGCTCGACCGCATCGCCGAGCTACTCGACGCTCCCCGCTACCGCAACTCCACCATCGCCGTAGACCTCCGTCACGAGATCGCTGCCTTCTGACCCTGACCCGTTCGCCGTCACCGCAGCCCCGGAGCCGAGCGCTCACGAACCGCACCCGAACCGCGCATCCAGCGGACAGGAACCGCTCACAGCAGGCATCGTGTGGGCAGGCATCCGGTCGGCAAGGAGGCGCGACACGTGGTCACGGTACGAGTCGTCCGGGTCTTCACCGATCGTGCCGGCAGGCACGGTAACCCTCTCGGCATCATCGAGAACGCCCCGGTCACCGTCCCCGACCGTGACCGCCGGCAGGCCATCGCCGCCGCTCTCGGCTACAGCGAAACCGTGTTCATCGACGATCCCGACAAAGCCCTCATCACGATCTACACGCCGCTTCGGGAACTTCCGTTCGCCGGCCATCCCGCCGTCGGTGCCGCCTGGATGATCGCCCGTCTCACCGGAGCCCACCCCGAGGTTCTCCGGATGCCCGGTGGCGACGCCGCGACCTGGACCGATCAGGACGGCGTGTGGGTCCGCGCCCCACTCGCGATCACCCCGCCGTGGTGGCATGAACGTCTTACCAGCGCCGAGCAGGTCGACGCCCTCACCGGACCGATCAACCCCGCCCAGGAGATGACCCAGGTCTGGGCCTGGCAGGACGAAATTACCGGCACCGTGCGTGCCCGTACCTTCGCCGGTCGACTCGGCATTGTCGAAGACGAAGCCACCGGATCAGCCTCTATGCGCCTAGCGGCCGCACTCGGACGACGCATCATCATCCACCATGGCCACGGTTCCATCGTTCATGCCGAACCCGGACCTCCCGGACACGCCGCGATCGGTGGCCACGTCACCGAAGACGACCCCCGCATGCTCTGAACCAGCTACCGCAACACCCGACCAGATCTCGGATATAAGCCGGGCACTGCCGAATTACTCGGTTTTAGATCAAGACGCGGCACGGGCCGCGCCGCGCGACGGCTGCGCGTGGCGCTGGCGCGCCATGCTCGCCGGGTGCGTCGCTGGCCCGCCACCGCGCACAACCCAGACCAGGAATGGCAAGTATGCCAGACACGCCGGGACCCATGGGCATTCCGGCCAGACCGACCGCCGCCGGATAGGCGAATCCATGCCGTACCGAGCGGCATGGATTCGCGATGCTGGTCCTGTTCCGCGGTCCAGTTCACCAAACACCCGACCGCATTCCAGGATTCGTAATCCCGCGACCAACGGAGACCATCGCCGGCAGGCCAGAGACAGACGAAAAACGAGCAGGGGGCACGCCAGCGGGCAGCCGGGAGACAGCATCCGGCCGCTTCGCTCCCCGGCAGCCCGACCCCTCACCCGCCATGATGAGACCGTCTGCGGTTACCGACAGCACAGTCAATCTTGATCAAGTGATGAAAACCGTCATATCTATTTGTCAAGATCGGACAGATTGCGTCGGATCAGGACGACTGACGGGTGGTCGGGGCCGTAGACCGTCTCGGCGATCGCCAACGCCCGCTGCAACAACGGCAACGCCTCCCCGGCCCGACCCAGGTCTTGCAACGCCAACGCCAAATTGTTCAGGTCGGTGGCGACCTCCGGGTGGTCG
>NZ_CAUVXP010000260.1:0-4865 GCF_963555955.1 Protofrankia sp. Cas3 | reverse complement strand
CTAGTACTACAGTCACAGTGATCTACTTGTGGTCTTCATGTCAGATCTCCGCCGTGGCACCTTGCGCACTCAACATCGATCAGATGTCGGATCGGCAGGAATGGGAAGATTTGTGACGATCCGCGGAGCGGGTCGTTTCGACGATCTTGAGGTCTCGCATCGTAATCCCCGATCTCGCGGCGATGGCCCCAAGATCGTAAACATCGACGCTGGGGTCGGGGCGCTCCCACGAAGCAACAACAGCCCAGGTCAGGGGCACTTCCGGCGAATCAAGACCACGCGGCTACCACTGTGGCTGTAGTACTAGTCGGGCTGGGGCGAAGCCCCGTTAGTACTACAGTCACAGTGGCTTCTGAGTGGTCTCCTTCCGGATGATCGGCGTGGCGTTGTGCCTGGAACGGTCACCGTGTGATATAGAAAATGGCTCTACTGCAGTCGGATATCGACGCAAACCCGACGGTATCCCGATCGTCACGCCATCCGAGTTCACACTGCAATGCTGGGACTGGCGCCGCTATCACCAAGCCCACGCCCGCTGCCGCTACAGACGCCGCATACGTGCAGCTCAGAGCCCTCCACGAGGATCAAGACCGCTGTCACTGTAGTACTAGAAAGCAACAACTAAACGGCGCCGATCAGCCACCTAACAGCATGATCATATTACTCAAGAAAGGCCGCACCCAAAGTGGATGTGGGAGAGTGATCCCCGTCTCCGCCATGATGTTAGATCTGCCCGTTTGTCCCGGTTGACCAGATAGCTTGGCCTGAAGGGTTGTAGATGACCCCGTTCCCATCGTCCTGCATGACGAAGTATGCGCCGGGCACGCCTTGTGTATTCGATGCCCACACCGCAGTATTATTGGAGCGATACAAAACGAGATTGCCATCGGATTGCATCACGAGGTGATCGACTCCTGTACCATACGTATGCGTGGACCATAGCACATGATAACCTGGTCCATACAATAGAAGATTTCCGTCTGTTTGCAGCAGCAGATGGTAAATACGCGAGTTTGCTTGGATGTAAGTAGCTGTCGGTATTTGCCGTCCAGCATTCAACTGAGGACTATAGCCCGATAGGTTTGTTGCATCTAGATGCGCGCCGGAAAGAACCTTGACTACAGTCCCATCATACTTACCGAGAACGAGCATTCCAGTGCTGCGTACATTGACGAAATTCGCGCCGCTGCCACTGGTGTTTGAGGCCCAGGCAGCACTGTTATCAGAACGATAGACGACAAGATTACCATCACTTTGCATGACGGCTCTGTTGCCGGGTTGCCCGCCGGTGTTAGTCGCCCACCAGCCGTAGGGCCCAGGACAATTGTCAGGCTGTAGAAATCCGCAGGGAGCCGGCCCATAAAGGACTAAATTTCCGTCATTCTGCATGATCAATCCATATCGACCGTCACCTGACATAGTGTACCGGCCCGAATGCAACGTCGTGTTGGTCTGTCCGAAACCCAAGTCGAATGATGCACCGACGAATGAATTTGGGCGCACAGATCCAGCACTTGCTGGAGAAGCTATAAAAGTAACTGTAGCGACAATGGTTAAGGCGACTCCGATTAGCATAACAATTGCCTTGCGGAATAAAATTAACGCACGCACAACAAGGGCTCCTTTCTCTTGAGGGTCGCATTGTCCACTAGACATTGTGGAGCGGTGTTTACTTCGCCCTTTCTTTAGACTTGCTCTGTTACATCTCTCGAGTTTCGCAGCTAGGCAGCAGGGGTTTCTCAGGCCAGTGGACCGGAAGAGTTTCACCAGACCGAGTAGAGCGGACTTGGTCCGAGGCCATCGCATGGTGTCGCCTCTCCGAGCTTTGGTTAGTTCATAAAGCTTCACGCGATGGCCCCTATTCGCCCAGGATCGGCATGCCGAACCTCATTGATCAGCTTATCCGGATCCACACCGCTTAGGTTGCCTCACCCCTAAGCCGGAAATCCACGGAACTTCTGAAAGCGAAAAATCTCGGCAATCTTGAACACGGCGTAGAACTTGACGAGCCTTTCGCGCTCTTGAGGGAAAAACGAAACCGAAGCGGCAGCAAGAAGTGAAGCGTCCATGCGGTCTACATCACCCTCCGCCGATCGATCAACATAATCCACGATACTGGGATACGCGCTGACGTCATCCATACCAAGCCAATGTTGGATGATGACCTGATCGCTCGCGTCCTTGATTACCTCTCCTGCAGCCTTCATGATCGCACTCCAGTCCACGGGCATTCAACTCTCCATCCGATTGTCGAAACGAGGTCTCACAACGTGGTGCCACCCTCCGCGTAAACGATTCTCGTTCCCGCAGTCGGGCGACGATCCGTGCGGCGCGGTTGAGACAAGGAGACACCGGAATCCCTTCGGAGAAAAGTCACCGACGCCTCCGATACGCTTCCGATACCCTTCCTTCCTGACAGTGCCGGCCATGGAGCGCGGTGTCGTATCCTGAAGTGCCCGGAAAATCCGGATCTTGCTGCTGGCTGGGGTGGCGATGGGGGACGTTCAGGTCAGGGCGCTCGGATGGTGTGTGCTGACAGTAAGCAGTCAACCCACCCCGCTAACACCCAACGCGACGCTTGTGCTACTCAGGCTCCTCATCGCCAACGGCGAGCTGGTCAAGGTCGGCGACCTGTACCGCGATGTCTGGCAGGGCGGCAAGGGTCCTGCCGTTCCTGGTAAGTACGAGCGGAGCGTCGTGCAGAAGATGATTCTTGAGCTGCGCAAAAAGCTGGAGCCCACTCAGCGCGGCAGGGAATCCGACATGCTCGAGACGTTCCGTGGCACACACACCGCGTACCGCTTGAGCATCGGGCGCAACTGCGTCGACATGCATGACTTCGTCGACCGGGTTGCCGCAGCAGACGCCAGCGATTCGGACATCCGCGTCGTGATCCTGCATGAGGCGCTACAGCTCTGGTCAGGTGATGCCCTCTTCGATGCCGCCGACCACGCCTTCGCCAGGGCGGAGATCCATAGGTTAGGCAAGTTGCGCCGGCAGGCGACTCTCGATCTCGTCGACGCCTGCCGACAGGTCGGTGAACTCGGGAAGGCGCTGGATGTCGCGCGTGCAGCACAGCAGACCTGGCCTGACGACGAAGCGTTCCGGGCAAAGTTCGCAGCCATCAATGGCAGCAGGACTTCGGACCGGCGAAAGAGCCCGCGACTCGCCTCCGGGCAGTCCGAGTCGGGGATGGCGAATGTCCCGGGCGGTCTCTGCGAGAAGGACGATACTCACCTCGCGGCCAGCTCCTGTGACGCATTCGAAACCGCAATTGAAGGCAACCGGGTCAACAACGGCAGAAAACGGTGTCCACGCGTGGTGTCCCGCTGGCCCTTCATCGGCCGTTCCATCGAGTTGGATCTGGTCACGGAGTCCCTCTCCGAGAGCCGGGGAGCCCTCCTCGAAGGCCCAGCGGGCACTGGCAAGAGCCGGTTCCTGCAGGAGATCGTCGGCCACCTGGATCCCGAACAGTACGCCGTCAGAGAGGTGTTCGCGACCGAAGCCGCCTCCACTATTCCGCTGGGCGCGCTCTCCGAATGGCTTCCCCCCGACGCCTCGCACGACGTCCTCGATGCGTCGGTACTCAAACGCACCCTCAATAACCTCGTCGAGCGGCCACCCGACGTCCACCACATCGTGTTGGCGATCGATGACGTCCAGCTACTCGACCCGAGGAGCGCCGACCTGCTCCTGCGCGCAGCCCTCGTCGGTCACGCGCTTATCCTCGCAACGCAGCGGACCCCGGGAAGCGTTTCCGGCAGCGTCGCGGAACTCTGGAAGAGGGACCTCGTCACACGGATCCCGGTCCTGCCACTGGAGCAGGCGCAGACTGACCACCTGTTGGAACGTGCGCTCGCCGGCCCTGTCGAGCGGAAAACGAAGAAACAGCTGTGGCAGTGGACCAAAGGCAACGTGCTGATGCTGCGGAAACTTGTCGACGATTTGCGGCAAGCCGGAGAGCTCAGCCAGGTCGCTGGTCTCTGGCGCTGGTCGGGCAACACGACACGGCGGCACGTCGATGTCTTCCACATGATCGAAAACGAGGTAAGATCTCTACCCGAGGAGCTGCGCACCGTGGTGGAGATTGTCGCGCTCGCCGAACCGCTTGACCACGGGATGCTTGTCGCGCTGGCCGGACAGCATGCCGTCAGGTTGGCCGCAGACCAGAAGCTCATCCGGTTAGACCGCGGCACCCCGCGTTCCGACGTGCGGCTCGGCCACCCACTGTTCGGCGAGGTGGTGCGCGGCATGCCGCATGCCGCGCACCACCTCTGCGATCTCGCCGGCTACGTCGAGCGGACCGCCATGCGGCGGCGAGACGACGAGCTGCGCGTGGCGGTGTGGCGGATGACCTCCGGTACCGCTCGCGACCCGCACCTGCTGGTCCGTGCGGGGCGCACCGCGTACGCCCGTTTCGACCTGTCGCTGGCTGGGGATCTCGCAAAGGCCGCGATGGCCGCCGGCGGCGGCTTTGATGCCATTGAGCTACGCGCTTCGATCCTTGGTTTCACAGGCGAACCGGAACAGGCGATCGAGCTCCTGAACTCCGCCGAATCCGTGCTCGAGACCGACGAGCAGCGGACACGCCGGTCCGCGGCGCGGGCAATGATCGAATTCGGCATGCTGAACGACTCGACCGCGGCCGAACGGTTGTGGAGCGACGCCGATACCTTGGGTGGCTCCGGCGCGACGTTACTTCGCGCGATCTCGGCATGTCAGCTGGCGTGGCGGGGCGACTTCCCCAGCGTGTACCGGCGCCTAGCCGAGGTTGCGGAGACGGTGGGAGGCTGGGCGGGCGGGCGGTTGTTCGCCGAAGGGCATGGCTTAGCCCTTTCCGCGTACCACGGTGGTGGTGAACCCCT
>NZ_CAUVXP010000259.1:0-4925 GCF_963555955.1 Protofrankia sp. Cas3 | reverse complement strand
GTCCTGGTTGTGGAGCTCGGCCATCGCCGCGACGTCTACCGCCGTTGACCGCTGGCCGCCCTCATCGCGGCTGATCGTAAGCTGCGTTGACGACCTGCACGGGCCATGATCGGCGCGTGTTTGTTCTTGGGTACGCTTTTCGGGCCGATATGCGTACCTAACGACAAACACGCGCCGATCTTGTGGATGGCGCTGATCTTGGGGATAGTTCTGTGCCGCGCATGGTCCGTGGACCGTCGGATCAACCGGTGCGGGAGGGGGGACTTGAACCCCCACGCCCGAAGGCGGCAGATCCTAAGAGAGCCGCATCGGCGATCTAGCCGCGCTACCAACGCTTACAGCCCCGATCGAACTTCGCAAAGCACCCAAACCACGCGGCACGACTTCCCGCACATTCCACGACGCATTCCACGAATCGCGACGCTCTGTGACCGGCAGCTGCGCGGCGGACCGCGAGCGGTTAGAGCTCGTCCGGTACGCCTGTCCCAGTGATCTCGCGCCACACGTCGTCGAACGGCTTCCCGACGGCTCGACGTTCCTCGCGGATGAGCGATACGACGAGCGCAGCGACGTCCTGGAGCTGGTGTTCGCTGGCGAGGGAAAAGGCTTCGAGCGTCACGTCCAGGACCGCACGTGTCGAGCCGAGCCCTTGCAGTAGGTAGCCGGTGAATGCCAAGGACTGAACAAACGGCCCCACGAAAGGTGCGGGGTACTGGCCGAAGAGGTCGCGTCGGACGGTGACGGCTTCTTCGATGGCGACCAGGGCGTCTTCGCGGCGGCCGAGGTCGGCCAGGCGGTTCGACAGGTTGTTCAGGGACATGGCGAGGTCGGGGCGGAAGGCGTCCGGTCGTAGCCGTGCCAGCTCCCGGCCGACTGCGACGGCTTCGGCCTTTCCGAAGGCGTGGGAGTCCTGCTGCTGGAACGGCTCGCGGACGCCCGTCGCCACGGCCATCGGGTGTTGGGCCTGGTGCCGGGGTACGGCGGTGAACTCCGACGGCGCGAGCAACGGACTGACCGCGCCGAACGGCCCGTCCCAGGAGCGTGTGATCCGCGACGCGCTGGCCAACGGCCGGCTGGTGGCCGAGACCATCGACGCGGTGGAGGCACACGGTACGGGTACCACCCTCGGTGATCCGATCGAGGCGCAGGCGCTGATTGCCGTCTACGGGCAGGACTGGCGGGAAGACCGGTCGTTGTGGTTGGGGTCGCTCAAATCGAACATCGGACACGCGCAGTCATCCGCGGGCGTGGGCGGTGTCATCAAGATGGTGCTCGCGATGCAGCACGGGGTGTTACCGCGGACCCTGCACGTGGCCGAGCCCACTCCCCACGTGGACTGGTCGGCGGGGGATGTGCGGTTGTTGACCGAGCCGGTGGCGTGGCCGGAGACCGGTCACGCGCGGCGGGCGGGGTGTCGTCGTTCGGTGTCTCCGGCACCAACGCGCATGTGATCGTCGAGGAGGCACCCGCCGTCGAACCCGAACCCGAACCCGATTCCAATTCCGAGCTGGGTGTCGGGGTGGTGCCGTGGTTGGTGTCGGCGCGATCGGAGGGGGGATTGCGGGCACAGGCGGGTGGGTTGTTGTCGCATTTTGAGGGTGCTCGGGCGGTGGATCCGGTGAATGTGGGGTGGTCGCTGCTGACGGGGCGGGCGGGATTGGAGCATCGGGCGGTAGTGCTGGGGGATGAACGTCAGGGGTCTATGGAGGGGCTGGAGGCGCTGGCGCAGGGGCGGCCCGCGGCGAACGTGGTGTGCGGCGCTGTTGGCGGTGGGGATGGTCGGGTGGTGTTGGTCTTTCCGGGTCAGGGATCGCAGTGGATGGGGATGGGGGTGGAGCTGCTGGATTCCAGTCCGGTGTTCGCGGCGCGGCGCGGCGCGGCACGGTTCGCGGAGTGCGGGCGGGCGTTGGCGCCGTTCGTGGACTGGTCGCAGGTAGAGGCGTTGCGGGGGGTGGAGGGCGCGCCGTCGCTGGATCGGGTGGATGTGGTGCAGCCGGTGTCGTGGGCGGTGATGGTGGCGGTGGCGTTGCCGCTGGTGGAGATCGAGGCCCGGCTGGCGCGGTGGGACGGCCGGATGTCGGTGGCGGCGGTCAACGGGCCTTCGTCGGTGGTGGTGGCGGGTGATCCGGGGGCGTTGGAGGAGTTGGTCGCTCGGTGTGTGGCTGAGGGAGTCACGGCGCGGATGATCCCGGTGGACTATGCGTCGCATACGTCGCAGGTGGGATTGATCCGCGACGATCTGGTCGAGGTGCTGGCGGGTTTGAAGCCGGGGGCGGCGCAGGTGCCGTTTTTTTTCACGGTGGAGGGGCGGCGGCTGGATGCCGGGGAGTTGGACGGCGGTTACTGGTATCGGAATTTGCGGGAGACCGTGCGGTTCGAGGAGGCGATCCGCGCCCTGGCCGCCGATGGGTTCGGGTGTTTGTGGAGGTAAGCGCACATCCGGTGTTGACGATGGCGGTGGCGGAAACGCTTGATGCCGTTGGTGTGGAGTCTGGTGTGGTTGTGGGGTCGTTGCGGCGGGATGAAGGAGGTCTGGACCAGTTCCTGGTCGGTGCGGCCGAGCTGTGGGTGCGGGGCGTGCCGGTGGACTGGACGCCGCTACTGGCCAGTGGCCGGCGGGTGGACCTGCCTACCTACGCTTTCCAGCATCAGCGCTACTGGCTGGAGGTCGGCGCGAAACCGGTCCCCGCAGGTGCATTCACCGGGCGATCGCTGTTCCAACTCGAATGGACTTCCCAGCCGGTGTCCTCCACGCCGCAACCCGCACGCTGGGCGATCATCGGAGCCGACGACGGCGGTTTGGGAGTCGTCGGCGACACCGTGGCGGTCTATGACGATCTAGCCGCGCTGGCCGCGGCCGGTGACCCGATCGCGGACTGGGTCCTCGTCCCCTGCCCGTACGACACTTCTCCGTACGGCACCTCTCCGGACGACGCGGCCCGGGAGCTCGCGTCCGCGACGCACGCCGCGGTGCATCGAACACTGGCACTGGCGCAGGCGTGGTTGGCCGACGAGCGATTCGCGGCCGCGAAGATCGTCCTGCTGACACGGGGTGCGGTGACCGGCGAGCCCCGCGGACAGGCCACCGATCTCGCCGGTGCCGCCTTGTGGGGACTGGTGCGATCGGCGCATCGGAGCATCCCGGCCGCTTCGTCCTGCTCGACCTGGACGACCTGGACGACAGCGAGGCCTCCCTGGCCATGGTTTCCGCTGCACTGGAAACCGGGGAACCACAACTGGCTCTGCGCGCCGGGCGAGCGTTCGTGCCGAGGCTGGCGCAAGCGCCGTCGCTGACGCTGACGCCGGATGAGGAGGCCATGGCCTGGAATCCGGAAGGAACCGTTTTGATCACCGGTGGCACCGGGATCATCGGCGGCCTGGTCGCCCGGCACCTGGTGGCCAGACACGGGGTACGGCACCTGCTTCTGGCCGGTCGCGGCGGGCAGCATGGTTCGAGATGAACTCGAACTTCACTTCTGCTGGCTCGCGAAGAAGCTCGCCGCTTCAGATCTGCTGTCCACGGAAGTGGGATCACTCCAGCGGCATGGTTGTCTGACGATGTGATCACAGGGCGGCTACGCCTGGTGCCTGTCAGTCCGCTCGGTCAGTCCTCCGGCGCGATGGTGATCACGACGTTGCCGATTTTCTGTCCCGTCTCCACGTACCGGTAGGCGTCGACGATCTGGTCCAGTGGGTACCGTCGGTCGATCAGCGGCTTGAACTCCCCGGACTCGATCAGCTCCCGAAGGTGGCGCACGATCGCCTGGTTGTCCCGCGGGAACGGAAACCTCACTTTCCTGCCGCGCAGCGGCGGGGTGACGAGCGCCAGGATCAGGTTCTGGGCCCAGGGACCCGGCTCCGAGGACACGTACACCCCGCCGGGCTTCAGTAGCCGCTTGCAGCGGCCGAACGTGCTCTTGCCCACCGCGTCGAACACCGCGTCGTAGGTCTGTTCGTCCTCGGTGAAGTCCCCCGCGGTGTAGTCGACGACCCGGTCGGCGCCCAGGCCCTTCACCAGCTCCAGGTTTGCCGTATCGCACACCGCGGTCACGGTGACGCCGAGACTTTTCAGCAGTTGCACGGCCGCCGGGCCTAGCCGCCCGGTAGGCGCAGTCCGTCCGGTTCACCGTCGTCGCGTGCACCCGGACGAGGACCTCCCGGTCCCCGACCGCGGGTCTGTCCACGTCGCGGATCTCAACTACCTCCGGCGGGCCGTACCTGGTGTGGACCGCCGTCGTGTTCGACTTCCCCACACCGCGGTTCCTGGCCGATCACCTTCGCTCACTGCTCGCGCCAGACATAGGCAACGGCGACCTCTGGGCAGGCCCCTGGTGTAAACCCCATGTCGACTGGTCCGGAGTGCCGTTGCGGGCGTCGGTGCCCCTTACGGGACATATAGGGGTATCGGACGTGAATTTTGTGGGTTAGGTTCGAGATAACCGTGGATGGTTCATCCAACTCGGGCGGGAGTGATCCTGGGCATGGAGAACAGCGTGTTCGCCGATAACGGACAACCAGTCGGCCCCGGGTTCCGTGGCGGGCCGGCCGAGCCGATTGCCGTCGTGGGTATGGCGTGCCGGTTTCCCGGGGCGCCGTCCGTCCGGGCGTTCTGGAGAGTACTCCGTGACGGACGCGAGGTAATCACCGATGTTCCCGCGAGCCGCTGGAACGCCGCCGAACTGTTTGACCCCGATCCAACCGCCCCGGGAAAGGTGAACTCGACCCGGGGCGGGTTCATCGACGGAATCGATCTCTTCGACGCGCCGTTCTTTCACGTCTCCCCACGGGAGGCGGCCTTCATGGATCCCCGCCAACGTCTCGTCCTCGAGATCGGTTGGGAGGCGCTGGAGGATGGCGGCGTCATTCCCGAGACGGTGCGGGGACGGCGTCTGGGAATCTTCGTCGGATCGATCTGGGACGACTTT
>NZ_CAUVXP010000258.1:0-4949 GCF_963555955.1 Protofrankia sp. Cas3 | reverse complement strand
ATCCGGTGCGGTGTCGCGGAGCGTCCTCGCCCGGCCGGCGGCTGGTGGTGAGCCAGCGGTACGGGTTCTTCCGGAGCGAGGACCGCAGGCACGGGCGGGACGTCCTCGACCGCGAACTCGACGTCGGACAGTTCGGCGGACCAGCGGTGCTCGAGGTGCTCGACGGCGTCCAGGACGAGGTCGTCGAACCGTTCGCCGCGGCTGCGATAGGCGGGGACCTCCGGCGGGAGGAGGACACCACGCAGGCCGCGCCCGCGCCGGTCACGGCGCCGTGACATGGGGATGGGAGGCTGTGGGGACGGGAAGGCCGGCACGGGGGTTCCCCAGGAGGCGCCGGGAGAGGCGTTGTCCGCCATGGCGTGAGCGTACGGCTCGCGACGAGAGGCCGTACCGATGCCCTCCGGATTCATCAGGTGAATTTCGCCTCGGTTACCCTGACGTGTCTGCCGGTGTCCGCCAGTTCACCTGCTGGGTGCGGAGTGTAATTGATTACTTACCAGCGTTCCGCGGGTGGGTGCGACACGGCGGGTGGTGGTGGCCGTCGCCCGTTCCGGGGGCTACCGTCCGGAACGTGAAGCCTCGCCGCTGCTCCCGCTCGGCATGCTCAGCGGCCGCGGTCGCCACGCTCACGTACGCCTACGCCGAGTCGACAGCCGTCCTCGGGCCGCTCTCCCCATACGTCGAGCCGCATTCCTACGACCTGTGTGGGCCGCACGCCGACCGCCTCACTGTGCCACTGGGCTGGGCGGTCGTGCGGATCGAGGGTGAGACCAGGCACGGCGCAGCCTCTGATGATCTTGAGGCGCTCGCGGACGCGGTTCGTGAGGTGAGCCGACCACCTGTCCACGAGGACCCGCCCGATCCGTCGGCACCCGGAGGTCGACGTGGTCACCTGCGGGTCCTGCCCCGGCCGAGCTGAGTTCGCGTCGGTAGGGTCTTTGGTGCCGGTGTTGGCTGGCGTTCCCAGGGGCAGGCGGGCGCGGGACGATCTGTGATCGCGTACCCTGCGGGCAAGCGGAGGAAGGGCGGAAGGGTGCACGATCTGTCGCGGATCTTCAAGGCGTATGACGTGCGGGGGGTTGTGCCCTCAGAGCTGGACACCGATGTCGCCCGCGCGATCGGAGCCGCGTTCGTGCACGTGCTGGCGGCGCCACGGATCGTCGTCGCGCACGACATGCGTGACTCGTCGGTCCCGCTCTCGACGGCGTTTGCCGACGGGGCTGCCGGCCAGGGCGCGGATGTCATCATGATCGGGCTCGGCTCGACCGACCTGCTCTACTTCGCCGCCGGGTCGCTGGACATCCCGGGAGCGATGTTCACCGCATCCCACAACCCGGCCAAGTACAACGGCGTCAAGCTGTGCCGGGCCGGCGCGGCTCCGATCGGGGCGGACACCGGTCTCGGGGACATCCGCGCCATGGTCGAGGCGGGGATTCCCGCGTTCACCGGACCGCGCGGTACGATCACCCACAGCGACCTGTTGGCGGCATACGCCGAACACCTGTGCACCCTGGTCGACCTGTCGGCCATCCGACCGCTGCGGGTCGTGGTGGACGCGGGTAACGGTATGGGCGGTCTGACCGTCCCGGCCGTGTTCGAGGGGCTGCCGCTGACGGTCCACCCGCTGTACTTCGAACTGGACGGGTCCTTCCCCAACCACGAGGCCAACCCGATCGAGCCGGCGAACCTGCGTGACCTGCAGGCCGCGGTTCGCGCTACCGGGGCCGACATCGGGCTCGCCTTCGACGGTGACGCGGACCGCTGCTTCGTCGTCGACGAACGTGGCGAGTGCGTGTCGCCGTCCACCATCACCGCGTTGGTCGCCGAGCGGGAACTCGCCCGCGAGCCCGGTGCGACGATCATTCACAATGTGATCGTCAGCAACGCCGTGCCCGAGCTCGTCACCAGGCTCGGCGGCGTGCCGGTGCGGACCCGCGTCGGCCATTCGTTCATCAAGGCGGAGATGGCGCGTACCGGTGCGATCTTCGGTGGCGAGCACTCCGGTCACTTCTATTTCCGGGACTTCTGGCGGGCCGACTCCGGGATGCTCGCCGCGATGCACGTCCTGGCCGCGCTCGGTGAGCAGGAGCGGCCGCTGTCGCGTCTGCTCGACGGCTATGCGCCGTACACGCTCTCCGGTGAGATCAACTCCGAGGTCGCCGACGCCGGGGTCGCGATGGCCGAGATCGAGAAGGCCTACGTGGGGCTCGCGACCGGTATCGACCATCTCGACGGGCTGACCGTCTCGCTCGGTGATGGCGTGTGGTTCAACCTGCGGCCGTCCAACACCGAACCGCTGCTGCGCCTGAACGTGGAAGCTCCCGACCATGCCACGATGTCACGGGTGCGGGACGAGGTCCTCACCCGCATTCGTCATGAAAGGGAGATCGACCGTTGAGTCTCGATCCACTCCTGCTGGAGATTCTCGCCTGCCCGTGCCCGGCCCATGCCCCGCTGCGCTCGGACGCCCTCGCCGGTGAGCCCGTCCTGGTCTGCACCTCGTGCGGTCTTGCCTTCCCGGTCCGCGACGAGATCCCGGTGATGCTGCTTGACGAGGCAGTTCCCTTTGGTGGCGCTGTCCAGACTGGCGACGTGCAGGCTGGCGCTGTCCAGACGGACGCTGTCCAGACCGATGCCCGGCCACGGGACGCGGTAGGGGATGCGACCGGCGATGTTGAGACCCCGGTGCCCAGCTCGTCCTGAGAAATGGGTCGACATATGGGGTGACCGGCGCCGGGAGCATCGCATGGCCGGCGGCCCGGACGAGCGAACGCGATGATGGGCCAGACACGCGGAAACTGGGGGGCGATCGTGGACGAGGGCATCCTTGACGATGTTGCCCGGCTGACCGGGGCCGACCCGTCCGGCATGCTGCTGCACGTGGCGTCGTCGGCCCGCCAGGTCCGGGAGTCCGCGGCGCTGGCGCAGGAGACCGGGGTCGCCTCGCTCGCGGCTGACGGCCGTCCGCGCGCCGTGCTGGTGGCCGGGGCTGGCGGCTCGACGGCGTTCGGTGCGGCGCTCACTGCGGTGATGGGCCCCGACTGCCCCGTTCCGGTACTCGAATACGACGGTTTCGGTCTGCCCGGATGGGCCGGCGTGGCCGACCTGGTGATCGTCGTGTCGGGCTCGGGACGCGATGGGCAGGCGCTGTCCGCGCTGGAGGAAGCTGATCGTCGCGGTTGCCGGACGCTTGCCGTGGGCGCACCCGACTCACCGCTGGCCGCGCTGGCAGACCGGGCCCGGGCACTGTTCGTTGCGGTCCCGGTGGTGGACGCCAGGCCCACCCGCGCGAGTTTCTGGGCGCTGCTCCTCCCGGCGGTGGTTGCCGTGCACGCCCTGGGTCTCGTCCAGGGCGGCGCCGAGGGAGCCGACGCGATCGAGGCCACGGCCGCGCGGCTGGAGGACGTGGCGATGCGCTGCCGACCCAGCAGTGAGACGTTCGTCAGCCCCGCCAAGGAGCTGGCGCTCGCGCTGGCCGGGTCGTTGCCGCTGCTGTGGGGGACCACGGCGCTGACCGCCGCGGCGGTCAGCCGGGCGGCTGACCAGCTGGCCGCGAACGCCGGCTACCCCGCGGTGCCGGGCGTCCTGCCGGCGGCGGCAGCGGCCCAGGTGGGCATCCTGGACGGGGCATTCGGGAGCCGCGCCGGGTCCGCCGGCAGTGCCGGCCCCAATGCCGGCCCCGGTGCAGCCGCCGGTGCAGCCGAGGATCTCGACGACTTCTTCCGCGACCGGGTGGACGAGGCGGAGCCGGTGCGGCTTCGGCTGGTACTCCTGCGTGATCAGGCCGCGGAGCACCCGACGGTCACCCGCCAAGCCGACGCCGCGATCGTCGCCGCCGCCGAGCGCGGGATCCCGATCACCGAGGTGTCCGCGCAGGGGGCGAGCCGCCTGGAGCGGCTGGCCTCCCTGGTCGGCCTGTTCGACTACGCCAGTGTCTACCTCGGCATCGTGCTCGGTCTCGACCCGACCCCGGTCGCCGCGGCCCGCGATCTCGACATCCGCCCACTACCGAACTGACACCGCGTCCGGCTTAAGAACCATCTGTCCAGCTCGCCGTGTCCGGACGAACCCTGATCGCCCCACAGCATCGCTCCGTGACGCCGTGGGATCGAGAGTGTCGTGCGAAATCGGAAATATCTCGTTATGCTGCTGTCGGATCGTCGCGGGAGCCAAGAAGCTCCCGCAGGGTGGTGGGCGTTCCAGCGTGGGACTCGCGCTGACTGTGTCGGTGTGGCCAGGCATTTCAACACGGAGGAATGCATGTGGGTCTCAACAACCGTTGGTCCACCGGCCTTAACATCGCGCCAGCCAACTGACAGGAGAGACGAGAAATGACATGGACCCGATGGGGCCACCGGGCCGCAGCCGCCGTTACTCTTGGAGCCGGGGCGGTGGGCATGACGGTCGGAACGGCCGCACCTGCCTCAGCCCGGACGACGCAGTACGCGGACTGGGGCGCGACCTGGGATGTCGTTGGCAACTGCACCAACTGCGTCTCTTCCGGAGCGCGTGTGTGGGCGGTACAGCGAAACCTTCAGATAGGTGGCCAGAACCCGGGGGCGCTAGACGGCGTGTACGGAGCGCAGACCGCCCAGGCCATCAAGAACTGGCAGAAGGCAAACGGGCTGACCGTCGACGGCATCGCCGGTTGGCAGGTGTACCACTCCATGTGGGGCGGCAGCGATACTCCACCGAGTACCGACGACGAGCCCACCTCCTATCCCCGTCTTGTCTACACCGGCTGGGCACCCAACTACTGCACTTTCAAGTACCACCAGGTCGGCAAGAGCGATCTTCAGCAGGAATACCGCTGGTGGTTCGAGGGTGGGGCCTGGCAGGTCAACCAGAACGGAAACTGGGTGAACATCGGCGGCACCGACGCTCCATGGTGGAGTCTCAGTGACTGCACCAACGGTTGAGTAACGGCCCCACGATAAGCCGCCTTTCAC
>NZ_CAUVXP010000257.1:0-5016 GCF_963555955.1 Protofrankia sp. Cas3 | reverse complement strand
GATGCGGACGTGGTGGTCAGCACGACCGCGCGGTCGTCCAGCGACGCGCGGGTCGTCACCGAGGAGAAACCTATGTCGACGACGTTCAGGTCCGACTCGGCGTCCATCAGCGAGCAGAGCCGGTCGGCCTGCGCCCGCAGCGCGCCGTCCCCACGGCCCGACAGCAGTACCGGCGTCGGCACCGGGACGGCAGCGGCCCGCTCGGGCTCCGACTCCGGCTCAGGTGACTGTTCGAGAACCACATGCGCGTTGGTCCCGCTGACGCCGAACGACGACACCCCCGCCCGCCGCGGCCGGTCCAGCTGTGGCCAGTCCCTCGCCCGCGCCAGCAACCGGACCGCCCCCGACGACCAATCCACGTGCCCCGTCGGCTCGTCGAGGTGCAGGGACTTCGGCAGGAATCCGTGCCGCAGCGCCAGCACCGTCTTGATCACCCCGGCGACTCCGGCGGCCCCCAGGGTGTGACCGATGTTCGACTTGATGGAGCCCAGCCACAGCGGCTGGTCCTGTGGGCGGTCCTGCCCGTACGTGGCCAGCAGCGCCTGCGCCTCGATCGGGTCGCCCAGCGTCGTCCCGGTGCCGTGCGCCTCGACGGCGTCGACGTCCGAAGCGGACAGGTGTGCGTTGGCGAGCGCCTGCCGGATCACCCGCTGCTGGGATGGGCCGTTGGGCGCGGTCAACCCGTTGGACGCGCCGTCCTGATTCACCGCTGAGCCTCGCACCACCGCGAGCACCGGATGGCCGGCCTTCCGGGCTGCTGACAACCGCTCAACCAACAGCAGGCCGGCGCCCTCGCCCCAGGCTGTTCCGTCCGCCGCCGCGGCGAACGGCTTGCAGCGGCCGTTTGCGGCCAGTCCCCGCTGTCGGGAAAAGTCGACAAAGGGCCCGGGCAGGCTCATCAGAGAGACGCCGCCGGCCAGAGCGAGTGAGCATTCGCCGCGGCGTACGGCCTGCGCAGCCATGTGCAGCGCGACCAACGATGAACTGCACGCGCTGTCCACCGTCACGGCCGGGCCTTCCAGCCCGTAGACGTAGGCCAGCCGACCCGAGGCGACGCTGGCGGACGTGCCGGTCAGCCGGTAGCCTTCTAGGTCGCCGGGGGACTGGTGCATCAGCACGTGGTAGTCGTGGCTGATCACGCCGACGAACACCCCGACGTCACGGCCCCGCAGGGAGTCCGGTGGGATTCCCGCGCGTTCGAACGCCTCCCACGAGGTTTCCAGCAGCATCCGCTGCTGAGGGTCCATCGCCTGCGCCTCGCGCGGCGAGACACCGAAGAAGTTCGCGTCGAATTCCGCGATGTCGTACCGGAACGAGCCGTGCCGTACATAGGACTTGCCCAGCCGGTCCGGGTCCGGGTCGAACAGTCCGTCGAGGTCCCAGCCACGGTCCGTCGGAAAACCGGACACGGTGTCCGCTTCGTCAACCAGAAGCCGCCACAGTTCCTCCGGGGTGTCGGCCCCGCCGGGGAACCGGCAGGCCATGCTCACGATGACCACGGGATCGTCGTGGTCGCCCGCGGCCAGGGCGGCCGACAGCGGTGAGGCAACGGTGACGCGTTCGCCTGCCAGCTCGGAGCCAATGTGCGCGGCGAGAGCCGTCGGCGTCGGATGGTCGAACACGACAGTCGACGACAACGTGATGCCTACCGCGGCGGACAACCGGTTGCGCAGTTCCACAGCGGTGAGCGAGTCGAATCCGGCTTCCTTGAATGCCCTGGCCGAATCCAACTGGTCGGCGCGAGCGTGCCCGAGAACGGTTGCCGCGTGAGCCCGGACCAGATCGAGCAGGTGCTGGTCCCGCTCTGTCGGAGCCAGGCCGGCCAGCCGTCCGGCCAGACCGCTGTGCGCAGCAGCGACCTGGGCCGCCGGGCGGCGGGGGCCAACCAGCCCTCGCAGCAGCGGGGGAACCGGCGGCTTTGCCGTCCGCAGTGCGGCCAGATCCAGTTTCGCGGCCAGCAACACAGCTTCGCCCGCGTACAAAGCGGTGTCAAACAGGGCGAGCCCCTCCTCCGAGCTGAGCCCTCCCATGCCCGCGCGCCGGTGCCTGGCCAGGTCTCTCTCGCCGAGACGGCGGGTGAGGGTGCTCTCCTGGGACCAGTAGCCCCAGGCCAGCGACACGGCCGGCAGCCCCGCCGCGCGCCGCCGCCGCGCCAGTTCGTCCAGAAACGCGTTCGCAGCGGCATAGTTCGCCTGCCCGGGGTTACCCAGGACGCCGGCTGCCGAGGAGAAGAGGACGAACGCGGCGAGGTCCGCGCCTTGGGTCAGCTCGTGCAGGTGCCACGCCGCGTCGGCCTTCGGCCGGAATACCGTGTCCACCCGCTCCGGCGTCAGGGCTTCGACCACCCCGTCGTCGAGCGCGCCCGCAGCGTGCACCACCGCTGTCAAAGGATGCTCGCTGGGCACACCGGCCAGTACGCCCGCCACCGCGTCCCGGTCCGACACATCACATGCCGCTACGGTGACCACCGCACCGCTGCGGATCAGCTCCGCTTCCAGCTCTGCCACGCCGTCAACCTCGCGGCCACGCCGCGACACCAGCAGCAGATGGCGAATTCCGTGCTCGGCCACCAGGTGCCGGGCCACCAACCCGCCGAGCAGCCCGGTGCCACCGGTGATCAGCGCGGTGCCCTCCGGGTCCAGTCGGTGCTCGAAGGTCAGGGCGACCGTGCCGGTGTGACCAGCCTGGCTGATGAACCGGAAGGCCTGCGGTGACTCACGCGCGTCCCAGGCTCGCACGGGCAACGGCCGCAGGTCACCGCACTCGAAGAGAGCCAGCAGCTCGATCAGCATCTCCTGGATGTGCTCAGGCCCGGCCTCGCGGAGGTCGTATGCCCGACAGGCGATCCCGTCGCCCGGCACCAGGTCGGGCATCCCCGCCGTGCCCGTCTCAAGGTAGGCACCGCCACGCGGCAGCAGGCTGAGCGAGGCGTCCACGAACTCCCCGCCCACGCTGTTCAGTACCACGTCGACCCCCTGACCGCCCGTCGCGGCCAGGAACCTCTCGCGGAAGCCGAGGGCGTGTGAATCGGCGACCCGGTCCGCAGGCAACCCCAGCGACCGCAGCACACCCTGCTCGCCCACGCTCGCCGTCGCGAACACATCGGCACCCCACAGCCGTGCCAGTTGCACCGCCGCCATCCCGATCCCGCCGGCTGCCGTATGCACCAGCACCCTCGTGTCGAGGCCGACACGCGCGAGGTCCCTCAAGCCGTAGTAGGCGGTCAGGAACACCCCCGGCACCGTCGCCGCCGTCGCGAAAGTCCATCCCGGCGGAATGGGCACCAGCAGCCGGGCGTCAGTGACGGCGACTGGTCCGAACGCGCCCAGCGGACTGTCGAACAGGCCCATCACCCGGTCACCCGGCACGAGCCCGCGGACCGCAGAGCCGGTCTCCAGCACCACGCCGGCGCCTTCACCACCGACGCCTTGCTGACCTGGGACCATGTTCAGCGCCACGTGGACATCGCGGAGGCTCAATCCCGCCGCACGTACGGCGATCCGGACCTGGTGCGGTTCGAGCGGAGCCTCGACGTCCGGGGCGGGCACGGGTGTGAGATCGTCCAGCGTCACTCCCGAGGTCACCAGCCGCCAAGCCCCGGGCGGCGGCACCAATCGGCCACCGCCCGACACCGGCCCCAGCCGCGGAACCGAGATGACACCGGCCCGAACGACCAGCTGCGGCTCCCCCATCGCCAGCGCCGCATGCAGGGCGGGCCCCGACTCCTCGTGTCCGTCGAACTCCACCACGACGATCCGGTCCGGGTGCTCCGACTGCGCCGAACGGAGCAGGCCCCGGGCAGCCGAAGCACCGAAACCGCGTACGACCACGACCAGCTTCGCGGACCCGTAACGGCTGCCCGCCAACCATTCCCGCACCGTGTCGAGCACCTGGTTGGTGATCTTGCGAGCACCCGGCAACGGCTCCGCGTCGGCCGGCGTGGTGTCGTACGAAACGCAGACGTAGAGCGGAACCGGGTCCGCGAGATCGGCGAGGGTCGGCACGCGGACCGCGCCGAGCGGTTCGGCCACGGACAGCTCGTCCGCACCGACGACCGCGCACCGCGCCCTCGGTACCGGGGCGTGATCTGCCGACTCGACCTCGTCGACCCGGTACAGAGACGCGCCGGACGCCGCGGTCGCCAGGGGCGCGGTCAGCGGCCGGGTCACCAACGCACCCACCGACACCACCGGACGGCCGGTTCCATCCACCGCCACCAGGTGGACCCGGTCCGACCCGGCCGGGCGAACCCGCACCCGCAGGGCAGTGGCACCGGACGCGTGCAACACCACGTCGTGCCACGCGAACGGCAGCCGTACCTCGCCGGTTTGCGAGCTCTGTCCAGGACAGAAGGCAGTGGCGTGCAAAGCAGCGTCGAGCAGGGCGGGATGGAGCCCGAACCGGTCGGCGTCCGTCACCCCCTCCGGAAGGGCGACCTCGGCGAAGACCTCCGTGCCGCGCTGCCAGAGCGCGCGCAGCCCGCGGAACGCCGGCCCGTACTCGTATCCGGCCCCGGCCCGCCCGGAATAGAACCCGGAGAGATCGACCGGGTCCGCGCCCTGGGGCGGCCAGGTCCCGAATGCGGCGTCCGGTTCCGTGTCCGATGTGGAGACAGTGCCGTGCGCGTGCCGAGTCCACGGCACCTCACACCGGGGCGTGCCCGGTCGTGAGTAGATCTCGACGACGTGCCGGCCGTCCTGAGAGCCGCTTACGGTTACCTGGATCTGCAGGTCCTCCTGCCCGAGCACCATCGGCGTCTCGTTGAACAGCTCTTCCAGCAAGTCGCAGCCGACCTCGTCGCCCGCCCGCATGGCGAGCTCGACCAGGGCGGCACCTGGCACCAGGACGGTCCCGCGGACAGCGTGGTCAGCGAGCCACAGCTGGCTGCCCCGCGACAACCGGCCGGTGAAGACGATCCCCTGGCCGTCCGCTCGTGCCACCGTGGCTCCGAGCAGCGGATGGGTGGTCGGGGTCAATCCAGCCGAGGCCACATCCGCGACCGGGCCACCCTGCGCG
>NZ_CAUVXP010000256.1:4632-5533 GCF_963555955.1 Protofrankia sp. Cas3 | reverse complement strand
GAGTGCGGTCAAACCCCGCCGCCGTGACGTCACCAGCAGCCGGCCCGCCCCCGGCGACGGCCGAAAACCCTTAATCTTTCCGATCGTGTCGGAATCGTCGGCGTTGTCGAACACCAGCAGCGACCGGGGTAGACGCGCCCACGCCGCCACCACCGCGGCCGGCTCCGCATCCACCGACAACCCCACCGCCGGGGCCAACCCGGCCAGATACCCATCGATCAACTCCGACTCTTCGGCCGGTACCCAGCCCACCCGGTCGAACGCGTCGGCATACCGGTGGATGTACTCCACCACCAGCGCGGTCTTCCCGACCCCACCCATCCCCGCCACCGCGGTCACCGCCACCGACCCCGCAGTTGCCAGCCGGTCGTGCACTTGATCGAGTAATGATTCGCGGCCGACGAAATGCGCCAGCCGGGCCGGCACACCCCACATCACCGGCAGATCCGGCGGGAACACCGGACCACCCACCGCCACCCCCATATCAGCCAGGCCACCGGGGAAGTCCGGTTCCATAGCCGGCTTCCCCCGCTCACCCGCGACAGCAGCGAGCACCACACGGCGTGCCACATCCTGACCGACACTGAACAGGTCGACCGAGACAAGCTGGGCGAGCAGACCCGGCCGCGGGCACTCCTCGATCCGGAACACCAGCAGCTTCCGCGCCCGACCCGACGGATCTGCCGCCCACGCCGCCTGCCACTCCGGCGCCGCGTACGCCGATTCCAGGTAGGCCGCCGACAGCACCGCGACTGTCCGGGCCGCATGCTCGGTCGTCCGGTGCATCTCCTCGACGAAGTGCGACCCGGCACCGAAATCCCACGCCTGGATCACCACCCGGTAGTTCGCCTCTTCCAATGTCCAGGCGATCCACTCCGCCCAGGCCCGGTCCACCCCGGTA
>NZ_CAUVXP010000256.1:0-4187 GCF_963555955.1 Protofrankia sp. Cas3 | reverse complement strand
AGCGGACGTCCACGGAAGATCCCGAGCAAACTACGGATCAACGGCCCTCGGCGTGCCATTCGCGTGCCAGTAGCAACGGTCAGCATGTGATCTGATCTGTGGTCTCTGGCGAGAGCTGGACCGCTGCTGACCTGGGCCGGAGTGCTCCAGAGCAGGTCAGCAACGGTAACCGCACAGGTTTCCCAAGCTTGGAACGTGTCGCCCTCGTGTACCCGACCTTGTACCCGAGCCGGCGGACGTCCGCGAACAGGCACGGACGCCGGTGGACGCCCGGTCCAGGTCACCGGACGTCCACGAACATCAGCAGACGGTCTGCCTTGCTCTTGTAATCAAGTGGGCGGCGCATGTGGTCGCGCCGGTTTCGGACGACACGAAATTAGGTGGCTGGGTGGACAACAAGTACAGGATGGGTCACGCTCTCCGACGTGACGATGTTACTGACGGCTATCGGCGAACCGCCCGACTCCGCAAGAGGTTGAGCGCTGACTGACACCGAGTATGGGGCAGTCGGTTCCGCCGTGAGCTGGATTAACCCAGCTGACTCCTTCTTGGGTCGTCGACCCTGAAGATCGTTAGCGACCATAGATACGCCAAGAACCGTGGCCAGTCCAGTGAGCCAGAACCAATGCGAGTGGCTCACATACAGCTTCCATGTCCAGTAACCGAAGCCGAGTAGCCACACGAACGAAAGCCCCACCTGAGTTAAATCTCGACGCCGTGCAACCTCATCCAGCTCGTCATGGGCCAGCCGCCAAGTGAGATTCGTGATGTGTAGGTCAAGAATCTGGCGTGCAGCGTGCTCCCTCGGCAGTTTTTGGAGGAGATTGAGATTGTCGCTGATCGCGGCACGGGTGCGATGCGGTCCACCTCGGCGGAGAAGGATGCCCACTCCTGCCGCCAGCGGACCGGCGATCTTCAAAACGATGTCCCAACTCATGACCATTCAGTCTGTCACACTGGGCTACAGATCCCCATTGGGGGTTCCGTCTCAGACCTGTTCGAATATGGACATGTGTCCCCATTGGTGTACCCAAGTCGGCGGACGTCGGCGGACGAGCACGAACACCGGCGGACGGTGAGCCCAGGTCACGCCGACACGGCGGACGTCCGCGGACATCTACGGATATCTACGGACAAACCGCCTTCTACTCTTAATCTGCGGGTCAGAACGTGTGCCAGTGTTGGTTGGTGAGGAACAGATCTCCGCGGAACCGGGTTCTTGATGACCAGCTGTGGGACGACGAGGGGCAGCAGTGGCACCGCGTCAGAGGCGAGTGGGCCGACGTCCACGACGTGGAACGCCACCTCGCCAACGCACGGCGTGTCGTCATCCACGGTTTCGACCGCCCGATGCAGTGGCTGACGCCGACCGAAGCGGTGCACCGCTGGCAGCAGATCCGGCCGTACTGCCAGGATTCAGGACGGTACGGCGCCCAGCGCGACGCCGAGGGCCTGACCTATGCCGCGGCGGTGTGGCACCGTGACGACAAACAGCTCCTGGGCTTCGAGGTGTTTTGCTGAGGCAGACGTACGAGGCGCTGGCAGCCAGGATGGCAGCCAAGCCCGCTGACGACCACGGACGCGAGCGAACATCCACGGAAAGGATCAAGTCTGTGACCTGCATCGGCGGACGTCAGCGGACATAGACGGACGAAGTACATGACAGCTCATAATCCGTCGGTCGTGGGTTCGAGTCCCACCCGCCCCACACCCGCTGACCTGCACGAACAGGTCACGGAGATCGCCATAGAGATCCACAACTAGCCCTGGTGGTGACGTGGTGGTGACGTTGCAACAGCAACCATATTTCCTCCCGCGGATGGCAACTACGGACAGTGCTTCCCGGTCGTCGAGCATCGACGACCGCCACAGTGGGCGATGGATGAAACCGAGAGCGCGAGGACAGGCCGGACGATGAGCCGCTACGCCTACAACCCCGCCCGCCGTGCGCTCGTGCTCTCCTGGGCCACCGACGCCGGCGACGTGGCCGCCACCGTCGCCACGCTGCCCGCGGCAACCACCGACGGCGACACCCTCGACGACCTGCACGAGGAACAGACAACCGCCGTCTTTCTCGAGAACGTCCGGACCGAACCGGCCCTACGACGCGCCGAGCTGCTGTAACACCAGCCCCGGCCCCCTCACGGGCAGACACCGCAGCCCTACCCGGTCACATCCTTTCCCCGATCAAAATTGACGACTGTTCCCATCGGACTATCGGTCGCGACCGTGCCCTCAGGTGCGGAACCGGCCGGACGGTGCGCGCGCGGAACGATATCCGCGACCGCCTCCGCGGCGTCCCGATCCACCTCCTCGAAGATCGACGTATACACGTCGCTGGTGAACTGAATGCTGGAATGACCCAGCAACTCCGACACCAACTTCAGATCCCGCGTCGCCCGGTAGGTGAGGCTGGCCGCGGTATGACGAAGATCATGTAGTCGGATGGGTGGCAACGGCCCGAACGCCAACGCGGTCTCGATAGCGACGACGGGCATGCGGTGGCGTGCCGCGAGGAACGCCGTGTCCCAGCCTTTGTCCTCATGCTCCCGCCGGATCGTGGTGAACCGGGCGAGCAGCCGGTCAAAGCGTTGCGACACACCGTTCGGGGTCAACCGCCGGCCATTCTCATGCGTGAACACCCGGCCGCAGTCGACCCAGTCCGGCCCGTGGAGGAGACGCTCCGCGTTCTGCGTCGCCCGCCAGGTGACCAGAACGGTGACGGTGCGGCTGTCGAGGCTGATCGGGCGGAACCCGGCGTCGCTCTTCGGGTCCCCCCACTCGTCCTCACCGAAATCATCAGGATCGGGCAGGTTGTCACGGATATACGCGCTACCCGCGTCCAGGTCAACGTCAGCCCAGCCCAGAGCGACCGCCTCGCCCCGGCGCGGACCCCGATAGGCAACCAGATGCCACAACGGATACAACCGGTCCGCCGCGGCAAAATCGAGAAACGCCCCCGCCTGCGCCGGCGTCCACACCATCACCGGCGACGGCCGCCGGCCGCTGTTCTGCCAGGCAGCCACCCGCCCGGCGGTCCACACCAACGGCTTGGGAGCACGCCCCGAGGCCAACTCGACATACTGCGCCGGATTATGCGAGATCTTCCGCCGTTTCACCGCACTGTTCAACGCACTCATCACCGTCGCATGCACCCGCCGGATCCGCGCCGGGCTCATCGGCCGCCGCCGATCCGGACTGTCCTGGCGGACCTCCACCAGCCGCCGCAGCAACGGCGACGGTTTCCCTTCCTTCGAGGCATGGCCGATCTGCCGCATCGCGGCATATAACTGCTCCACATGATGATCACGCAGGTCCGCGAGCCGGAGATGACCCAGACCCGGCTTCAGGTACAGCCGAATGTGGCTTTCATACGACCGCCGCGTCGAGGCCCGTAGCTTGACCTTTCCCTCCATCCAGTCGTCCAGATACCGGGCGACTGTCAGTTCACGATCGGTGTCGGTGTGGCCGCCGGTGTGCAGCCGGGCCAATGCCTTGGCCAACTCGGTTTCGGCGATGCCGCGGGTCGGGAACGGGCCGCCCATCGTCCGGCGCCGACGGCCGTCCTGCCCGGGTGGCACATCGTGCAGGAACCACCAGGCACCGTGATCCGACCGGTCCAGCCGGGGACAGCTCCGGCCAATCTTCCGCCCAGACTGTGGATCACGGCACCCGCACCGCTTGTACACCGAACCCTTCACCGGCCCTCACCTCCCCAACATGCAGGCCGTGCGGCCGATACCGCCGCGATATCGGAGCCACCGGCCTGCATCCGGGTGCGCGGGTGCGCGCGGGCAGAAATGGTCATGATCGCCTCGTTTCGCTTCTGGTCCCACTAACCAAGGCGACTCGAACGCCAGCCGACGCTCCCCCGCATCCAGACCCCGCCAACCCGGCCACCCCCGGCCACCGCCCGACCCGACCGGCCCCAGTTGCGAGCTGACCGGCCACCGCTGCACGCCGACCCAACCGCCGCCATCCCAGGACTGAAAACACACACGGGTCACGACCGAACCTCCTTGACCACGCGGAATCGGCCGACGACCCCGCTTCACCCGCGCAGTGTGAATCCGCCCCCCTCAAGCGGAACTCCCCACCAAGAAAATCTTGATGGGGATGGGGCGAGCGTCGTGGAGGAGCCGGTTGGCTAGGGCAGCGGTCAGCACCGAGGACACCGAGGACACCGA
>NZ_CAUVXP010000255.1:1909-5582 GCF_963555955.1 Protofrankia sp. Cas3 | reverse complement strand
CGTGTCACAGGTCAGGACGCCAAACCCGACCGGCACACCGGTATCGAGAGCCACCCGGGTGAGCCCGGCGGTCACCGACTGGCAGACGTAATCGAAGTGCGGGGTGCCGCCGCGGATCACCACTCCCAACGCCACCACCGCGTCATGGTCGGCGGCGAGCGCCGCGGCGACGACGGGGAGTTCCACCGCACCGGGCACCCGGACCACCGCCGGCGAGGCGACGCCGGCGTCCTTGGCGGCCCGCAATGCCCCGTCCAACAGGGCATCGGTGATCTCGCTGTGCCACCGGGCCGCCACCACGGCCAGCCGCAGACCGGCGCCGTCGGGGATGGACCCAGCCAGCGAGCCCGTGCCGCTCACGCCGACTCCCCCTGACACGCGTCCGCCATCAGTGCTGCCAGGACTGCGGCCTCCGGGCGCGCGATCTGACGATCGTCGCGCGCCCTTTGGCCCTCCAGCAGGTCGGTGTCCACGGGTCCGTTCGCCGGGACACGATGACGCGGCACATCGGCACGGGCACCCACCGCCGTCGGCAGACCCGGCAGACCCGGCAGATCGTGCCCCATCCGGTCCCTCTTGGTCGTGAGGTAGCCCAGGTTCTCGGGAGTGAAGGTCACCGGGAGTCCCACCCGCTCGACGATCTCCAGACCGTAGCCCTCAAGCCCGGCCCTTTTGGTCGGATTGTTGGACAGCAGGCGCATCGCCCGGACACCGAGGTCGACCAGGATCTGGGCGCCCGTGCCGTAGTCACGGGCGTCGGCGGGTAGGCCGAGAGCGAGGTTGGCGTCCACGGTGTCGTGCCCGGCATCCTGCAGCTCGTAGGCACGAAGCTTCTGGCCCAGGCCGATACCACGGCCTTCGTGGCCCCGCATATAGAGCACCACCCCCCTGTCCTCAAGGGATATCGCGCGCAGCGCGGCGTCGAGCTGGGTCCCGCAGTCGCAGCGCCGTGAGCCGAAGACGTCACCGGTGAGGCACTCGCTGTGCACCCGCACCAGCACATCGCGGCCGTCGGAGATGTCGCCCCTGACCAGGGCCAGGTGCTCGGTGCCGTCGATGATGCTGCGATAGCACAGGGCCCGGAACTCCCCGTGCCGGGTCGGGATGGTCGCCTCGGCGACCCGCTCGACATGCCGTTCGCTGCGGCGCCGGTATGCCACCAGATCCGCGATCGAGATCGTCAACAGCCCGTGTTCGGCGGCGAACCGCATCAGTTCCGGCAACCGGGCCATGGTCCCGTCGTCGTTGACGATCTCACAGATAACCCCGGCCGGACGCAGCCCCGCCAGCCGGGCCAGATCCACCGCCGCCTCGGTGTGGCCGGGGCGGCGCAGCACCCCACCGGCCTTCGCCCGCAACGGAAAGACGTGGCCGGGCCTGGTGATGTCGGCGGCGGTGGTCCCAGGATCGGCCAGCAGTCCGATCGTGTGTGCCCGGTCAGCGGCTGAAATGCCGGTCGTCACCCCGTCACGGGCGTCGACGGAGACGGTGAACGCCGTGCCCATCCGGTCGGTGTTGTGGGGGACCATCTGATCGAGAGTCAGCCGATCGAGGTCGGCGCCGGCCATCGGCACGCAGATCACACCGGATGTGTGGCGGATCGTGAACGCCAACAGCTCCGGCGTGGCCAGCTCAGCCGCAAAGATCAGGTCGCCTTCGTTCTCGCGGTCGGCGTCGTCGACGACGATGACAGGCCGGCCGGCCGCGATCTGGGCTACCGCGTCGTCAATGGAGGCCAGGCGGGTGTCGCCGGCTGTCTGGGGTCCGGTCATGACGGTTGTCCGTTCCCGCTCGAAATCGTGGGGGTGAGGGTGGCGGTGGGGCTCACGAGGCGACCCGCGCCGGTCGTGTCACCGGCGGCGATGAGTTTCTCGACGTACTTCGCCAGGACGTCGACCTCGAGGTTGACCCGGTCCCCCACCGCGCGACGGCCAAGGGTGGTCATCCGCAGCGTCGTCGGAATCAGGCTCACGGTGAACGAGGCCGGGGATGATCCTGACGGTGACACCGTCGCCGCGGTCACGTCCACCACCGTCAGGCTGACGCCATCCACGGTGATGGACCCCTTCTCGACGAGGTAGCGGTCCAGGCCCGGCGGCAGGCTGATACGCACGACCTCCCAATGGGTCTCCCGCCGTCGATCGACCACCACGCCGACGCCGTCGACATGCCCCTGCACGAGATGGCCGCCGAGGCGGTCGGCCAGGCGCACGGCGCGTTCCAGGTTGACGGGGTCCCCGACGGACAGACCGGCGAGAGCCGAACGGTCCAGGGTCTCCTGCATGACGTCGGCGACGAACGCCCGCCCACCATCACGGGAAGACCAACTGGTGACGGTCAGGCAGACCCCGTTGACGGCAATGGACGCGCCCTCGCTGACGTCGGCAAGGACGGTGGAGGCGCTGACGACGAGTCGAGCCGAGGCGGGAAGCGGCTCGACCGCCGCGACGACACCGAGTTCCTCGACGATTCCGGTGAACATTACTGACGTGCCCCCTTGTCTCGGCACCACGTCCGAGACAGGGGTGAGCACGCGGGACGCCACCGGCACATGGGCGCCGGACGGACCGTGCGCGACGGTGAAGACCGCCGGACGGCACACGCCCGCGCGCGTCCTCCCATCCGGACTTTCACCGTCGGTCCCGGAATTTCACCGGGTCCACCGGCCGCTGGCTGCGGACGGGTCGCGGACTGTCACCGCCGGCTCGGAGTTTCACCGACCCCGGAGCGCGCGTGCTACTGCAACTACCTGTCTGAGTCTTGCACATGAAAGCCGCATGGGCACGAGAAAGCCCGGCCTGCGCCGCTGGATGAGCGCGGTGCCACCACTGCCCGCAGAAATGCCAACCTGCTCAGGGTCACCGACCATCGACAGGGCGGTCAGGGCGGTCAGGGCGGTCAGGGCGGTCAGGGCGGTCAGGGCGTCGGCACGCCAGGTGCGACCAGCCGCGGCGAGGCGCGCAGCGCCTGCGCACGCAGCGACTCGACCGCCGCCGCCGGGTCAGCCGCACCGTAGACAGCGGTGCCGGCGACGAAGACGTCGACCCCGGCATCGGCGGCCCGCTCGATGGTGTCGGCGTTGACCCCACCGTCGATCTGCAGCCACAGATCGAGGCCGCGGTCGTCCAACAGCCGCCGTGCCGCTGAGATCTTCGGCAGGACCTCGTCCATGAACCGCTGCCCACCGAACCCCGGCTCGATGGTCATCAGCAGGAGCAGGTCGAACCGGTGCAGGTCATCGAGGTAACGCTCGACGGGAGTGGCCGGCTTCACCCCCAGACCGGTACGGGCGCCGGCCGCCCGGATGGCAGCGGTGGTCCGGGGCAGGTCGGTGACGGCCTCGGCGTGGATCGTGACGTTGGCCGCGCCCCGCTCGGCGTAGCCGGCGGCCCAGCGGTCCGGATCCTCGATCATCAGATGGCAGTCGAGGGGCGTCGAGGTGACCGTGCGCAACGCGGTCACCGTGTCCGGCGCAAGGGCGAGGTTGGGGACGAAGTGGTAGTCCATGATGTCGACGTGCAGCCAGTCGGCGTGTCCCTCGACCGCCAGCGCCGCTTGCGTGATCCGCCCGAAGTCGGCGGCAAGCAAGCTCGGGTAGATCTGCGCTGTGGCCACGCCTACGAGCGTATCGACGTCCGGCGATGCGACAGCGGAAGCGTAGGTGGTTTCGGCC
>NZ_CAUVXP010000255.1:0-1470 GCF_963555955.1 Protofrankia sp. Cas3 | reverse complement strand
TGGTCAGCTTTCGTGACTCACGGGCCGCCGCGGCGCAGGAGGGCGAGGAACATCGCGTCGGTGCCGTGCCGGTGCGGCCACAGCTGCACGAACGGGCCGTCGCCGAGGCCGTCCACGTCTGGTAGGTAGGCCCGGGCGTCCAGAACGGACACGTCGGTGCGCTGCCCGACCACGTCCGTCACGACGTCGGTGGTCTCCGCCGGGTGCGGCGAACAGGTGACATACGCAACGACACCACCGGGACGCACCAGGTCGAGGGCCCCGGCCACCAACTGCCGCTGCAGGCGGGACAACACCACGACATCGGACGGCGTGCGACGCCAGCGCGCCTCAGGCCGACGCCGCAGCGCCCCGAGGCCGGTGCAGGGGACATCGGCCAGCACCCGGTCGACACTGCCCGGCCGCAGCGGTGGGATACGGCCGTCCGCCTGCACCACCGTCACGTTCGACCGGCCGGCCACCGCCTGGCTCACCAGCCTGGCACGGGTAGCCCGCGGTTCCAGCGCGATCAGCCGGGTCCCGGGCAGCAGGCCGGCGAGAAGGGCGGTCTTTCCGCCAGGGCCGGCGCACAGATCGACGCTCACCCCGACATCCGTCCCCACCGTCACCACCCGCGACAGCGCCGCCACGACCAGCTGGCTACCCTCGTCCTGTACGGCGGCGCGGCCGTCGGAGACCTCGGCGAGCCGTCCCGGATCACCACCGGCGAGACGGACCGCGTACGGCGACCACCGGCCGGGCTGCGCCTCCAGCCCTGCGCCCCGGACCGCGTCCATCAGCGCCTCGGAGCCGATCAGACCTGGTCGCGCGACCAGGTGCGTGGTGGGACGTTGGTCATCGGCCTCCAGCGCCGAGCGGGTCTGCGCCAGGTCACCGCCCAGCGCCGCGGCGAACGCCTCGACCACCCAACGCGGGTGGGCGGTGACCATCGAGAGATGGCCGATCGGGTCGTCGTCGTAGCGGGGAGCGGCGAGCAGGGCCGCAAGGTCACCACCGGTCTCCTCCACCCGCGACGCGACCCGGCGCAGGACCGCGTTGGCGAACCGGACCGGCCGCTCACCGCTGGTGTGGCGAACCAGGTCGACCGTTGAGGCGACCGCCGCGCGGGTCGGCACCCTGGTGTACAGCAACTGGTAGACGCCGAGCCGCAGGGCATCGCGCACCTTCGGGTCCACGGCGTCCACCGGCCGGCTGGCAACCGTCCCGAGCAGGACGTCGAGGATGCCCATGGCACGCAGCGTCCCGTAGGTCAGCTCGGTGGCGAATCCTCGATCCCGGGCCGGGAGCCGGCGCTGTGCCATCAGGGCTGCCAGCAGCAGGTTGGCGTATGCGCCACGCTCGTCGACCGCTCGCAGTACCTCCCAGGCGAGCAGCCGCGCGGGATCGGCTGGGACAGCCCGCGGCGAGCGTGCCGGCGCCGGCGCCGGCGCGGCCCGGCCCGACGCGGTGCGGCCCGACGCGGTGCGGCCC
>NZ_CAUVXP010000254.1:0-5367 GCF_963555955.1 Protofrankia sp. Cas3 | reverse complement strand
ATCGGCGGAGTACTCGGGCAGCGGCAACCGCTCATGCAGGAACTCGGCGAGCTCCAGCGGCGTCGGATAATCGAAGACGAGCGTCGCCGGCAGCCGCTGTCCGCTGAGCGAAACCAAGCGGTTGCGCAGCTCGACGGCGGTCAGCGAGTCGAAGCCGATCTCCCTGAAGGCCCGGTCACGGTCGACCGCGTCGGGATCGGCGTGCCCGAGAACAGCCGCGACCTCGAAGACCACCAGGTCGACGAGAGTGCGCCGCCTCTCCACCTCGGTCATGGGCGTGAGCCGGTCGACGAGGGATATCGTCCCGTCGGCCCCGCCCGCGCCGTCCACCGCATCACCCGTAACGCCCGCCCGTCGCGAAGCGGGCCGCGTCAGACCCCGCGGCAGTGGGGAGGACCCGAGCGGACCGCGCCGGACAGCCGCGGCATCCAGTCGGGTCGGGACGACGACGGGCTCGGCGACGCCGTCCGCCGCGTCGAACAGCGCCATGCCGTCCTCCGCCGACAGCGGCAGCAGGCCCGAGCGGGTCATCCTGCGCAGGTCGGCTTCGACGAGGTGGCTGGTCATACCGCTGGCCTCGCCCCACAGGCCCCACGCCAGGGAGAGCGCGGGCAGGCCCAGCGTCCGCCGATGCCAGGCGAGGGCGTCGAGGAAGGCGTTCGCCGCCGCGTAGTTCGCCTGGCCAGCCGCGCCGAGCAGGCCGGCGATGGACGAGTAGAGCACAAACGCGGCGAGGTCGGCGTCCCGGGTCAGCTCGTGGAGGTTGCAGGCAGCGTCGATCTTGGGCCGGAGGACGGCGACGAGCTGCTCGGGCGTCATCGTCGCGACGACCCCGTCGTCCAACACGCCGGCCGTGTGGATCACGGCGGTGAGCGGGTGGCACGCCGGGACAGTGGCCAGCAGCGCCGCGAGCGCGCGGCGGTCGGCCACGTCGCAGGCCGCGACGGTCACCTCGGCTCCAAGGCCGACGAGCTCGTCTCGCAGCCGCGCGGCGCCGGGCGCGTCGAGCCCGCGACGCGATACCAGCAGCAGGTGACGCGCGCCGTACGCGGCGACGAGATGCCGAGCGGCGAGCGTGCCGAGCGTGCCCGTGGCGCCCGTGATCAGAACCGTGCCGTCCGGGTCCAGCGTGCGCGGCACCGTGAGCGCGACCTTGCCGACGCCGCGCGCCTGTGACAGGTGCCGGAATGCCTCCGGCGCCCGGCGGACGTCCCACGACGTCAGCGGCAGGGGCGTCAGCACGCCCCGCTCGAACAGGTCGAGGACAACTGCCAGGATCTCCTGGAGACGCTCTGGGACGGCGCCCGGCAGGGCGCTCCCGTCGGCAGCGCGATCAGTCCGGGCCAGCGCTACCAGGTCGTAGACCTGGTAGCGCACACCCGGATGAGCAGCCGCCACCTCGGTGCGGTCGCGAATATCCGTCTTGCCCATTTCCAGGAACTGGCCGTTCGGCGCGAGCAGGGCCAGCGACGCGTCGATGAACTCGTCAGCGAGGGAGTTGAGCACGACGTCCACGCCCCGGCCGCCGGTCGCGGCCCGGAACCGTTCGGCGAAGTCGAGGGTGCGCGAACTGGCGATGTGGTCGTCGTCCAGGCCGAGCGCGCGCAAGGTGCCCCATTTGGACGGACTGGCCGTACCGAAGACCTCGGCGCCGAGGTGGCGGGCGAGCTGGACGGCGGCAATGCCGACGCCTCCTGCCGCCGCGTGGATCAGGACCCTGTCGCCTGGCCCAACCGCGCCGAGGTCGACGAGGCCGTAGTACGCGGTGAGGAACACGACCGGGACGGTGGCCGCCTGGGCGAAGGTCCACCCGTCCGGCACGCGGGCGAGCAACCGCCGGTCGGCGACGGCGGTGGGCCCGAACGCGCCTGGGAAGTAGCCCATCACCCGGTCGCCCGGCCGCAGGTCCGTCACCCCCGGACCGACCTCGACAACGACGCCCGCGCCTTCCGCGCCCATGATGGCGTTGTCCTGGGTCACCAGTCCCAACGTGATCAGCACGTCGCGGAAGTTCAGCCCGCCGGCCCGCACCGAGAGCCGGACCTGCCCGGCGGCCAGCGGCGCTCGTACCTCCGGGGCGGGCACGAAGGCGAGGTTGCCCAACGTCCCCGGCTCCGTGACGACGAGTCGATAGTCCGGGTCGTCGACCATCGGAAGCGGCGCGTCGCCCCGTCCGACGCGACCGAGGCGAGGCGCGAACAACTCGCCGGCGCGCACCGCGAGCTCCGGCTCGTCGGCGGCGAGTGCCGTGGCGACAGCCCTCACCAGCGTTTCCTCGACGTCGCCGGCCGCGGAACTGTCGAGGTCGACGAGCAGGAAACGGCCGGGGTTCTCCGTGCGCGCCGCCCGGACCAGACCCCAGACTCCCGCCCGCGCCAGGTCGACGGCGCGCTGTCCGGGCAGCGCGACCGCGTCACGGGTGACGACGACGAGGCGAGACGCGGTGAGGCGCTCATCCGCGAGCCACCGCTGGACCGCGGCGAGCGCGCGACTGGCGGCGGCGTGCGCGGACCGCGCGACGTCGGCCGACGGCTGCGGCGAGCCGCTCCCGTCGTCAGCCCGCGCGTCCTCGTCAGCCCGCGCGATGGTGTCCGGCCACTCGTCCATGCCCTCCGTCGTGACGGCGAGCACCGCGACCTCCGGCACGTCAACGGCGCCACGACCGATCGCGTCCACGAGCGCGTCGATGTCCGGCCAGAGCCCTGACCAGCGGTTCCCCTCGCCTCCGGCGAGACGACCGTCGCCGATGAGCGCCCATCTCGCGGGCGGGCCCTCCCGCGGCGGCACGGCTGTCCAGTGGACACGGAACAGCGCCTCCCGCGCCACGCCGCCGGCGGCGGCGCGCAGGGCCTCCTCGGACACCGGCCGCAGCGTCAGCTCGTCGGCAACGGCGACGAGCGCGCCGGACGGGTCGGCGACGACGAGCGAGACGCTCGCCGACCCGTCGCGCGTTGTGCGTGGGGCAAGCCGCGCGCGCAGGGTGGACGCGCCCGAGGCGCGGATCGTCACCCCGGACCAGGCGAACGGCAGTCCGACCTCGCCGTCGGTACGTACCACTCCGAGCAGGAGGGTGTGGAGGGCAGCGTCAAGCAGCGCGGGATGCAGGAGGAACCGACCCGCCTCGGACCGCTGGTCCCCGCCGAGCACGACGTCGGCGAAGATCACCCCGTCGCGCGTCCACACCCGCCGCAGTCCCTGGAACGCGGCGCCGTAGCCGTAGCCGCACGCGGCGAGTCGGTCGTAGACGCCGTCGAGGTCGACCGCGCTCGCCCCGGGCGGCGGCCACACGCCTGCGAGATCGGCCGCCCCCGCGGGCGGGCCGCCGATCGCCCGAACGCCCGCGACCGCGGTGGCGTCGGCATCCTGCCCGGTGTCGACGAGGACGCCGGTGGCGTGCTCCGTCCAGGTTGTCCCTGCGCCGAATCCGTCGCCGGTCGCCGATCCGTCACCCGGCGCGTCTTCGGGCCGGGAGTGGATGGTCAGCTCGCGCCGACCGTCGGGTCCGGGTTGGCTGACGGACACCTGAAGCCGTACCGCCCCCTGGAGCGGAATGACGAGCGGCACGGTGAGCGTGAGCTGCTCGACGAGATCGCAGCCAACCTGGTCGCCCGCGCGGACGGCCAGTTCGACGAAGGCCGTGCCGGGCAGTATGACCGTGTTGAACACACGATGATCGGCGAGCCACGGGTGAGTCCGCAGCGATAGTCGTCCCGTCAGGACGACGCCGTCGCCTCCGGCGAGCTCCAACGCCGCGCCAAGTATCGGATGGTCCGCGGCGCTCAGGCCGGCGGCGGCGACGTCGGCCGTCCCGGACCCGCGCGTCAGCCAGAAGTGGCGGTGCTGGAAGGAATAGGTCGGGACGTCGATGCGGCGTGCTCCGGTTCCCACGAAGCTCGCCGCCCAGTCCACCGGGACGCCGAACACGAAGACCTTCGCGATCGAAGCGAGGAGCTGATCGAGACCGCCATGGTCGCGCCGCAGCGATCCGATGACCAGCACCTCGCCGTCGCGGGCCACGCCACCCTCAGCGGCCGCCGTTGTCGCCGCGTTCGCGGTGGCGCCCTCGGCGACGCGGACGTGGTCGGCGTCTGGGGGCGCTGATCCCGAGACCGACTCCGACCAGGCCTCGACCGTCTCGCTGATTCCGACACCGAGGACCGGGTGGGGACTCATCTCGACGAACACGCGATGTCCCTCGTCGAGCAGGCCGCGGACTGCGTCGGACAGGCGCACCGTCTCACGAAGATTGCGGTACCAGTAGCCGGCGTCGAGCGCGTTGGTGTCGATCCAGCCCCCCGTGATCGTCGAGAAGAAGGGCACCGACGACGCGACCGGCGCGATCGGGCCGAGCAGCGTGGTGACCGTCTCCTGTAGGGGCTCGACGTGCGCCGAATGGCCGGCGCAGGAGGCGCCGATCACACGGGCGTCGACCCGCTCGGCGAGCAGTTCGGCGCGCAGCTCCTCCAGCGCCGGCGTATCACCGGAGACGACCGTCGACGACGGGCCGTTGACCGCCGCGACCGACAGGCGCCCGGACCACGACGCCTCCAGCCGCTGGACGACCGCGTCAAGCGGCAGCGGGACGGACATCATGCCGCCCTGCCCGACGATCTCCAGCAGCACCTTGCTCCGCAGCGCGATGATCCGCGCGGCGTCGGCCAGGGACAGCGCTCCCGCGACGTACGCGGCGGCGACCTCGCCCTGCGAGTGGCCGACGACCGCCGCCGGCTCGACGCCGTACGACCGCCACATCGCGGCCAGCGAGACCATCACGGCGAACAGGACCGGCTGGACGACGTCGATCCGGTCGAGCGTGGGCGCCCCGGCCACGCCGCACAGCACATCGGTCAGCGACCAGTCGACGTACGCGGACAGCTCCCGCTCGCACTCGGCCATGGCGGCCGCGAACACGGGCGCGGTCTTCAACAGCTCGGTCGCCATGCCCTCCCACTGGCTGCCCTGACCGGGGAAGACGAAGACGACGGACGGCCGTTCGGTGGCCGCGACGCCCTCGACGACGGTCGGCGTCGGCCGTCCCGACGCCAGCGGCTCGAGATCCGAGCGAAGACCGTCGATGTCCCTGGCGAGCAGCACCGCCCGGTTCTCGAACACCGCCCGCGTGGTGGCGAGCGAGAAGCCGACGTCAGCGAGGCGAACGTCGTCGCCCGCGTCGAGGAACGCCCGCAGCCGCTCGGCCTGCGCTCGCGGCGACGCGGCTCGGGCAGACAGCACCACGGGCATCACGCGTCCCGAGGCGCCATCGACGTCACCGGCCGCACCGGATGCGCCGGAGCCGCCGGGTTCACCGGACGCGGGCCTCGTGCCGCCGGCGGCCTGGGAGGCGTCCTTGGCGGGAGGCGCCTCGAC
>NZ_CAUVXP010000253.1:0-5374 GCF_963555955.1 Protofrankia sp. Cas3 | reverse complement strand
GCCCTCTTCGACTCGATGCTCGCTGTGTCGATGTCGGAGGTGGAGCCCCTTCCGCACCAGCTCACGGCCGTCTACGGTGAGCTGCTACCGCGGACCCCATTGCGGTTCCTGCTCGCGGACGACCCGGGTGCAGGCAAGACCATCATGTGTGGACTTTACGTCAAGGAATTGATCTTGCGTGGAGACCTCGCGCGGTGTCTGATTGTTGCTCCCGGTTCGCTGGTGGAGCAGTGGCAGGATGAGTTGTACAACAAGTTCGGCCTGCGTTTCGATCTGTTGACCACATCGTTGGTCGACTCCGCCGTCGACGGCAATGTTTTCGAGCGGTATCCGCTGCTCATCGCACGCATGGACCACTTGGCACGCAATCCTGATCTTCTCGGAAAGCTCGAATCCTCCGACTGGGATCTCGCGGTCGTGGACGAAGCGCACCGGATGTCCGCTCGGTACTCCGGATACGAGGTGAAGACGACCCGCCGGTACCAGTTGGGCGAGCTCCTCGGGAAGGTGTCCCGGCATCTGCTGCTGATGACGGCTACCCCGCACGCGGGAAAGCAGGAGGACTTCCAGCTCTTCCTTGCGCTCCTCGATGGAGACAGGTTTGAGGGCCGGTTTCGGGACGGGGTTCATAGTGTGGACCCCGCGGGGCTGATGCGGCGTATGGTCAAGGAGGACCTGCTCACCATGGAGGGCAGGCCGCTGTTTCCCGAACGGCGGGCCTACACGGTGCCATATGAGCTTTCGCCGGGTGAGCAGGGCCTCTACGAAGCCGTGACTGACTACGTGCGGCACGAGATGAACCGCGCCGACCGACTGAAGGAGCAGGGCGACGGCCAGCGCGGCACCACCGTCGGGTTTGCATTGACCATCCTGCAGCGCCGTCTTGCCTCCAGCCCAGAAGCCATCCTCAGAAGCCTGGAACGCCGCCGCGCCCGGTTGGAGCGGCGACGCCGGGAGATGCGGGCCGATGCGGCCAGACCGCCGCGGCTGGATGCCGACCGGTTTCTCAGCGGCGTCAACGTCGACACCGAGATCGATGACCGGCTCGACGACCTGGTGAGCGAGGAACGTGAGGAACTTGAGGACGATGTCGCCGACGCGGCGACCGCCTCCAATACCCGCGCTGAACTCGATACTGAAATCGCGCTGCTCGCCCAGTTGGAAAAGAACGCACACCGTGTGCGTCATTCCGGCACCGACCGGAAGTGGTCCGAACTGCGGGCGATCCTGTGCGACAGCGACCTGACCCATGACCAGGCGGGCACTCTTCGAAAGATCATCATCTTCACCGAACATCGGGACACGTTGAACTACCTGGTCGCACGCATCGGCGAGCTGATCGGTGACCGTGACGCAGTGGTATCCATCCACGGCGGGGTTCGCCGTGAGCAGCGCCGCGCTGCCCAGGAGCGATTCACTCAGGATGCCCGCGTCCGGGTCCTCGTGGCCACGGACGCCGCCGGTGAAGGTGTGAACCTGCAACGGGCTCATCTGATGGTCAACTACGACCTGCCGTGGAACCCCAACCGGCTCGAGCAGCGGTTCGGCCGCATTCACCGCATCGGGCAGACGGAGGTCTGCCACCTGTGGAACCTGGTGGCGAGCAACACCCGTGAGGGTGAGGTCTTTCACCGGCTGCTGGAGAAGGTGGAGCAGCAACGCAAAGCATATGCAGGCAAGGTCTTCGACGTCCTCGGTGACGCTTTCGACGGGCAGCCGCTGCGCGGCCTCCTCGTCGAGGCGATCCGTTACGGCGACCGCCAGGACGTCCGCGCCAGACTCCACGAGATCATCGATGCCAGAGTGGGCGAAGGCCTGGACGAGTTGATCGCCGAGCGGGCACTGCACGCCCAGGTACTCGCGACGGCCGACGTCGATGCCACCCGCCAACAGCTTTCCGATGCCGAGGCACGACGCTTGCAACCCCGTGATATCGAACGGTTCTTCCGGACTGCGTTCGGCCGACTCGGTGGTCGCATCGCTGCCAGGGAAGGCGGTCGATTCGAGATCACACATGTTCCGGCCGACGTCCGCGCCCGGCAGATCGGCAACCGCGTTCCGGTGCTGGCCCGCTACGAGCGGGTCACCTTCGACCGCGCCTACACGCGCCTGCACGGAGCGGTCCCCGCGGACCTGCTGGCGCTCGGACACCCGCTCGTCGACACGGTCGTCGATCTCATCGTCGAGCGCCACCACGGCACGCTCAAGAGCGGCACCGTCCTGGTGGACCGCAACGACCCCGGGCAGGCGCCACGCCTGCTGGTCGCGATGAGCCAGAAGATCGTCAACGGCCACCAGCCTCCTGCCACAGTTTCCAAGCGTTTCGACTTCGTCGAGTTGACACCCGATGGAAAAGCCGCCGATCCCGGGCCGGCGCCCTATCTCTCCTATGAGCCGCTCGCCGATGGCGGGACACATGCCCTTGCCGCGGCTGTCGCCGCACCGTGGCTGATCCGAAGTCCCGAGGATCTCGCCATCGACTGGGCGGTTGAGCATTCACTGGTCGAGCACCTGACCGCGGTGGAGGGGCGGGTTCTCCCCCGCGTGGCGCGTACCCGCCACCATGTCCGCGAACGGCTGCTCAGCGAGATCGCTCTCTGGGATCACCGGCACGCCGACCTGCTGGAGCAGGAATCGGCAGGTCACAAACCGGCGACGCGGTCCGCCAACGCCTACCGACGTGCGCGCGACCTCGAGCGTCGCCTGGCCGAACGGCTGGAGACCCTCGACGCCGAGGCACGGCTCGCTCTGTGCCCCCCGATTGTCGAAGGGGTTGCGCTCGTGCTGCCGCTGGGCTTCGTGGACATGCACACGGGCCGGGCTGATACGAGCGCGCCGCGGTGACCAGCCCCCCGCCGGTCAGAGCCGGCTCTCGGGCCCGCGATCTACTCCGCCGTGCTCGGGAGCTGCATCAACTCGCTGACGAGGTGCTCGATGCGGATGATGCGCTGCGCGCCGACGTCGGCGACGCGTTCCGGACCCTGCGTGCGGAGATGGTGCGCCGCGAGCTGGCGACGATCCCGATCGGCCGGCTACGAGACAGCACGGACGGTCGTCTCCGCCTGGGAGTTCTCGAACGCAGTGGCATTACGACTGTCCTGGAGGTCTGTGAGGCGCCGCCTGGTGCGCTGCAGGCGATCGACGGTATCGGTGAACAGACCGCGAAACAGGTCCTCGGCGCCGCCCAGCAGATTGCGACCGCCATTGAGGAAAGCCTTGCGGTCCGCGTCGACCTCGACCCGGATAACCCGCGCAGCACTGCGCTGCTGGTAGCGCTACGCCGGTTCGACCAGACTGACCGCGGCGGACTTGCGGCCGTACGCACACCCGCCGGCAAGCTCCGCGACGACCTACCGGACCTGCTCCGTGCGGCCCGCACCAGCCGCGGCCGGATCCGGATGCTCCTCGCCGGCAAGGAACGCCGCGACGAGGCACTCGTCGCCCTCGGACGGGTCCAGGAGCTCCTGATCGGCGTCGACGCGACGGACCTGCCCAACCAGCTTGCGCGGGCTGTCGAACTGGTCCGCCATCCAGCAGAACCCGACGGCGTCTGGGCCGACTTCGAGCGTCGGGCAGCCGAGTACTACGGCTTGCTCGGCGAGGTCGTCGATCTCAACCTCGACGTCGACGCGGTCGAGGGTTTCCTGCCCGCCGAGATCACTGCGCGTGTTCGCGAGCAGCGGCTCGACGACACCTTTCGCGAGGTGTCGCTGCGCGGCTACCAGTCCTTCGGGGCACGCTTCGCCCTTGTACAACGGCGAGTGATCATCGGGGATGAGATGGGTCTCGGCAAGACGATCCAGGCCATCGCGGCATTCGCCCATCTCAGGGCGACCGGCAAGACCCATTTCCTCGTCGTCTGCCCCGCGTCCGTACTGATCAACTGGCTTCGTGAGGTCCCGGCGCGGAGCATGCTGCGAGCGCACCGGCTGCACGGCTCAGAGCGGGCTGCGAACCTGTCCGCCTGGGTACGACACGGCGACGTCGGGATCACCACCTTCGAGTCCCTGAAGGCGCTGGCGATCCCCGACGACCTGGGAATCGCCATGCTCGTCGTGGACGAGGCCCATTACGTCAAGAACCCCGCCGCCCAGCGGTCGAAGGCCGTGCGCGTCCTCACCGAACGCGCCGAACGGGTACTCTTTTTGACTGGTACCCCGCTGCAGAACCGGGTCGAGGAATTCAAGAATCTTATCGACTATCTACAGCCACACCTGGTGCCGAGTCTCAACGGCTTGCACACCATCGGCTCACCGTCGGTCTTCCGTAAGCAGGTCGCGCCTGCCTATCTACGACGTAATACCGAGGATGTTCTTTCAGAACTACCCGACCTGGTGATGACCGATGAATGGGAGGAGTTCGGGCCCGAGGACTTCGCGGTCTACCGTCGGGCTGTCGCCGAGGGCAATCCGATGGCAATGCGCCAGGCTGCCTACCGCACCGGCGAGCGGTCTTCCTCGAGTAAGCTTCGCCGCCTTCTGGAGATCGTGGCGGAGTCCACCGACAATCGACGGAAGGTTGTCATTTTCTCCTACTTCCGCGGCGTGCTCGACGTCGTGGTCCGTGCACTCGCGGCGGCCGTCCCGGCGGTGACAATTGTGGGGCCGCTCACCGGCTCCACACCACCGACCGACCGTCAGCGGATGGTCGACCGGTTCTCCGCCACCGCCGGCCCTGCGGTGCTGGTCAGCCAGATCGAGGCCGGCGGAGTCGGCCTGAACATCCAGGCGGGCTCGGTGGTCATCCTCTGCGAGCCGCAGGTCAAACCGGCGATGGAAGAACAAGCGATCAAGCGCTGCCACCGCATGGGCCAGGTGCGCTCGGTCCAGGTGCACCGGATTCTCATCACCGACAGCGTCGACCAGCGCATGCTCGAGGTACTGGCGGAGAAGAAGCGGCTGTTCGACGCATACGCTCGCGACAGCGAGATCGGAGCCGACCCGGATGCGATCGACATTTCCGACGTCGACATGGCGCGCCACGTCGTCGAAACGGAGCAGATGAGGCTCGGGCTCGCAGACCTCGCCATGTGAAATGGGAAAGCGGGATTCAGTTCACAACCTACTCGCCGCCCGCCTCGAACCTATCAAGGCTGCATGACGCCGAGTTAACCGGCATGGTCATTCTGCGCGCCAAGACCCGGCGGATTCGAGCGATCAGTGCACCATCGGTCCAAATTTTACCAGATTATGCGCCTCATTGTATGCCTCCGCAGGGGTTTTCCAGCCGAGAACTTTCCGGGGTCGGCCGTTGACCTCGGCGGCAACCGCGTCGAGTTCGGTTTGACTGTAGCCGGAGAGGTCGGTAGATTTCGGGAAGTACTGGCGAAGCAGTCCGTTGGTGTTCTCGTTCGTCGGCCGCTGCCACGGTGAAT
>NZ_CAUVXP010000252.1:0-5383 GCF_963555955.1 Protofrankia sp. Cas3 | reverse complement strand
TTCGCGGGCACCGGCATAATCCCCAGTCGACCGCAACGTGGCGGCGAGGTTCGCCGCCGCGGCCAACGTGTCCGGGTGATCCTCCCCAAGAATCTCACTCCACCGCCGATAGGTGCTCTGAGCAAGAGACAGACTGGTCGGGTAGTCACCCCGCGCGTTGAGATACCAGGCCAGACGCCAGACCAACCGGCGGCAGTCCTCCCCATCGCTCTCGACCATGCCGGTGACCAGGACATGCGGACGCAACGCCGCGTACCGCGGCCACCATCGCGGGTTAGCCGGCTCCCCAGGATCGCCAGCTGCTAGCAGACCGTGCACCACCTGCCGCATATTGTCCCGGTCCACAGCGGGGGTGTGGTCACGCAGAACAGCCTGCACCAACCGGTGCATCACCACGCCGCCAGCGACAACCCGGACCAAACCCAAAACGTTGATCTTCTGCACCAGTCGGTGGAACGCCAACAGGTCCACTGCCAGCACAGCCAACGACGCGGGCAGCAGACCGTGCTGTCCCGGGCCAATCAGATCATCCGGGATCGGTTCCGGTCCGAAAAATGCCCACAGCCGCAGCAACCCCACCGCGGCCGGGTCACCCAGCCCGTCCACCGCCACCGTCCAGGTCGCGGCGACCGGCACCGGATACCCGACCGGTGTCCCCTCACTCAAGATCTCCCGGGTACGCTCGGTGACCAGCTCACAGTAGGTCTCCACCCGCATCGGCGTCTGACCCAGCCAGGCCCCGGCCTGCTCCAACGCCAACGGAAGATCCCCGAGTAGCTCCGCGACCCGATCGGCCTCCCCGGCGGTCAACCGCGGTGCCCGACGCGTCAGCAACATTACCGAGTCCGCCCGGGGCAGCACGTCAACCTCGACCGTGCCCGCCACCCCTGCCCAGTCGGCATCCCGGGAGGTGACCAGCACATGCCCGCCACCTCCAGCCGCAGCCAGCAGACCATCCAGATCCGACGGCGCCCCGGCATTGTCAACAACCACCAGCCAACACGGCACCGCCTGCCGGCGAGCCAGCAGCCCAACCACCACAGCCGCGGACTCGGCGGCCTCCCCGACCACCGCCACCCCCAGCTCCTCAGCCAACCCAGCCAACCCGGCCACCACATCACCAGGCTGCTCCGCGCTCACCCACCACACCACGTCATAGTCACCGCGATGCCGATAGGCGTACTCCACCGCCAACTGGGTCTTACCGACCCCACCCAAGCCGTGTAACGCCTGCGGGAGCACCGTCGCCGCAGCCGACCCCGTCAACCGCTCCCGCAACCCGGCCAGCTCACCCTCACGGCCGGTGAAATTCGGGTTCCGCGGCCACAGCATGCCCCACACCGCCGGCACATCCCCGGGAAACCCCGGCTCCGCCCGACCCCCGACACCTACCCCACCCGGAAACCCCGGCTCCACCGCCGGCTTACCCCGTTCGCCGGTGACCGCCGCCAGCAGCCGCGCCCGCGCGGTGTCCCGATCCACCCCGAACAGATCCACCGACACGACCTGACCCAGCAGCCCCGGACGCGGGCACTCCTCGATCCGGAACACCAGCAGCTTCCGCACCCGACCCGACGGATCCGCCGCCCACGCCGCCTGCCACTCCGGCGCCGCGTACGCCGATTCCAGGTAGGCCGCCGACAGCACCGCGACCGTCCGGGCCGCATACTCGGTCGTCCGGTGCATCTCCTCGACGAAGTGCGACCCGGCACCGAAATCCCACGCCTGGATCACCACCCGATAGCCGGCGGCCTCCAACGTCCAGGCGATCCACTCCGCCCAGGCCCGGTCCACCCCGGTATACGACACGAAGAAATCCGGAACGGTAACCTCACTGCCCCCCACGGTCACCCGGCCAGCATGCCACTACCACCCAACACACCCGAAACCAACCGATCGACGGGCATCATCCGACACCAGCCCGGGTCACGAGGACAGCCAACGTGACAGCCCAGCCCACGGACGAGCACAGACCACGGTGAACGTCCACGGACGATCGCGAACAAACTACGGATCAACGGCCCTCGGCGTGCCATTCGCATGCCAGTAGCACCGGTCAGCATGTGGTCTGACCTGTGGTCTCTGGCGAGAGCTGGACTGCTGCTGACCTGGGCGGGAGTGCTTTGGACCAGGTCAGCAACGGTAACCGCACAGGTTTCCCAAGCTTGCAACGTACGGTGACGCTGTCGCCCAGTTGGGCTCTGGCATCGGGTCTGACAGCAACCGCTGACAGCAACGTGAGCGGACGTCGACGGACGACAACGAACGACGGAGGCCCGCCGCCTCAAGCTGACGAACATCGGCGGACCCCCACGAACATCACAAACGAGACTTTTAATCTGCGGGTTCAGGGTTCGAGCCCCTGGCGGCCCACCCAGATCGCCTGTGGCACAGGCACTTCTCGTCGTTGGGCCGGGCATCCGAGGCAGCAAACCCCACTTTTACCCCACGGTTTCGATACTTGTCAACATCTGTTGATGTTCCTCGATGGTGTGCGTCAGCGGGTCCGGGTTGGAGTGCTGGCACCGGTTTTGTGATCTCCGCCGCTCCTCGGGAGACCGGGGTTCCACCGCCCGACCCGGACCGAGGCACGGGTGAGGTGGCGCTCTGCCTACGCCCGGATTGTCCCGTCCCGGATGCTTGTGACGGTCTACGGGCCTAGGGTGGTGGTGACGGAGAGCCTCGACCCTGGACGGGACCGTGAGTCTGATCGCGTTGGTGCGCCCGGCCGCTTGTCCGCATTCCAGGGACCGGGACCGGCCGGGCGCGGTTTTCGCGCTCCCTCCCTACCGTCCCTCCTGCTCCCGCCTCGCCCGGTAGGACGTTGTGGCCTGGAAGGAGTCCGACGCCCGCATGGCGGCGTTCGACGTGCTCGCGCAGCTCGGTGTCGAGGCTCCGCCGGATCTGGCGCTTCTCCGGTTCGGGGAGAACGCGCTCTACGCGTATCGGGACCGGGGCCTCGTGCTCCGGGTGGCACGCCCGGACACCCGGGCCGAGCAGGTCGCGCGGACGGTGGACTTCGTGATGCGGATCGCCGCTCGAGGCATGGAGGTGGCCGAGCCCGCCGCCGTCCCCGGCGTCCGCCAGCCGGTCGTCACGTCAACGGGTGTCGTGACCCTGTGGGTCTACTACGAGACCGACACAGACTGCCGAGTGACACCGCGGGAACTCGGCGGGCTGCTCCGCCACTTTCACGATCTCGCCATCTCAGAGAAGGATCTTGTCGAGGCGTGGGAACCCTTCGCGCTCATCCGTGCCCGACTGGACGGCGCGCGCCGGGACGGCATCGACCAGGACCTGGTCGACCCGCTCGCGGCGCTGCTGGCGTCGCTGGAATCACGCGTTCCCGACCTGACATCCGAGCTGGGAATCGGAGTCATTCACGGCGACATGCACTACGGAAATGTCATGTGTCTTCCGGGGCGCAGGTTGCTCCTCATAGATTTCGATCAGATATGCCGTGGTCCGCTCGAGTGGGATCTCGTACCGAACCTGGTAACCTTTCGGCGCTTCGAAATGTCCGACGAGGACTACGAAGAATTCTCCTCCGCGTATGGGTATGATCTTCGCGTGTCGCCTCATGTCGGGACGTTCATCGCGCTGCGAGAGCTGGGGATGGTGACATGGCTGCTCCAGCAGTATGGGACGAGCGCGAGTCTTGATGAGGAGATCCGTTGTCGGATCGATTCCATCAATGAGCCTGGTGCGCGTGCGACCACGTGGAGAGCGCGTTGACTCTGCCGGTTCTGCCGTTCGATCCCACGGTGGAACGGTCGGTGCACAGGATCTCGACCGTCATCGCGACGACCGCTGAGACCGTCGACCTTTTACGGGCGGAAGGCCGGCCGCCGTCTGATTTTCTCCGGCTTGGGCGGCTGGAACCCTTTTATATTGCCGCGGTCCAGCAGCTTCCGCGCGTTCTGGCCTGTCGAGATATCGACGCGGATTCTCTGAAGTTCCGTCGGGGGGAATCCACGACGGCTACCGTGTGCAAAGCGCGACTGTGGTTATTTGACGTCCAGGCGGGGCCGGTCGTCGCCGTGTTTTCCGTGGATGTTGAATGTGCGCCGAAGGTACTCATCCCGTTCCTCGAAGACTGCTACTACGATCATGTGACCGTCGAGTCCTCTCCGTTGGAACGCTATGTGGCCGAGATGCTCGACGGGGCCGACGTCGAGATCGTGGCGAGCGTCGACGTGACAGCGCTCGGCCCGCAGCGGCACCAGATGGTGTTCACGTCCGCGACCCTGCCCGAGGACACGGTCCAACGGATCGTCTACCGGGCGGACCTCGACTGGAATCCCGTGTATTCGTCCATCCAGTTTCCCGCTGAACTCAACCGGCGACCCGCCAGCGGCGCGGCCGTGGGCGCCTACGTCTCAGTATTAACCGCTCAGCAGGACTATATCGAGAACTGTGCTCTCCTGTCCGCGGTGCAGATCGTCGCCGCGACCGGTAAGGTCCGCCAGATTCGGCTGGCCGCCTACGATGCGCTGTTACGCGTCCGTGACCTTTCCCGTGACCGTACCGCGCTGAGTACGGCGGAGCGCCGCGCGGAACTCGCCAGGATCAATGAGACGATGGCCGAACAGGAATTACAGCTAACCTTCGGGGTGGAGACGGCGTGCGAGATCGGCATTCTGATTCCCGCGCTACGGGTGGAGAACTTCCATCGTCAGCTCATCGAGTGTGCGGGGCTTACCGACAATGTGTCGACAGTGTCGGCGATGCTGACCCGTCTGGCATCGGTCCTGAGTGCCGAACAGGCGTCACAGGAATCAATCGACGCCCGAAAACAGGATCTTCGACGGCTCCGGTACGGCGTCGCGGTCGGCTTTCTGTCCGTCGTTGCCGTCCCGATCGGGATCATCCTGGGATTCTTCGGCGGTTCATACCGGGAAGTGGATGCTGGAAGGTCTATTTTCGACTGGCGGCACTACTATCCGATGTATCTCTCGGTCTTCGGCCTGGTGTTCTTCGCCGGTGCGGTGTTTCTGTTTCTCTTCTGGCGTGAGCGCCGAGAACTGGGCCGGGTGACCGGTACGGTGACTCCGTGACCTGGATGCCAAAGACACGTACCCGGTCGACACCTCGCACTATTCGTCGTCCACCTCGGGTGAGCTCACGCGTCGCAAGGTCTCTGCCGCCCTATCCCGAGACGAACTGAACCGGTCTGGAAACTCCTCGGCAAGCTGAGTGAAAATCTGCACCGCTTCGGTGGCGGGGGCGAGCGCCTCGGCGCGCCGGCCCACCCCCGACAGGAAAAGCGCCAGATTGTTCAGCGACATGGCGAGGTCGGGCAGGTAGGCGTCAGGGGCCACCTCGGCCAACCGCCGACGGATGTCGACGGCTTCGGTGGCGGGCGCGAGGGCCTCGGCGCGGC
>NZ_CAUVXP010000251.1:0-5423 GCF_963555955.1 Protofrankia sp. Cas3 | reverse complement strand
GGCTCAGCCCGGACGGCGAGCTGCACCTGGCCACGTCCGCCTCGCTTGACCTGACCCGGTCACCGGCGGCGCACTACCAGGCCCTGCCCTACCGCACGCTGCGCGACACCCTCGCCGACTGTCGGGCGCGGACGGTGGTGGTCGTGCTGGACTGCTGTTTTTCCGGCCGGGCGTCGGCGGCGCTGCTCACCGGTACCGACGACGTGTTCGCGATGACCGCCGTCCGCGACAGCTACCTGCTCACCGCCGCCGCGCCGGAGGCCGCCGCGCTGGCGCTGCCGGGCGAACGACACACCGCGTTCACCGGCGCACTGATCGACTTTCTGACCGACGGTGATCCGACCGGCCCGCCGCGGCTCACTCTCGAACACGCCTACCGTTACCTCGCCCGGGTCCTGCCCGCCACCGGTCGGCCGGAACCGCGCCGCAACGCCGGCGGTAGGGCCGGGGATCTCCTGCTCACCGACAATCGAGCCCACCACCCGCCCGCCCCCTCGCGCCGACCTCGCCGGCCCGACGACGATCGGGAAACTCCCAGGCCCGGCGCGGTCGAGGATGTCTGCCCCTACCGGGGCCTGGAAGCCTACGGCCCGAACGACGCACGATTTTTCTTCGGCCGTGACGCGCTCACCGCCACACTGTTGGAACGACTCGCCGGCCGGCTCACCGATCCCCGCCCGGTAATGGTCGTGGGTGCCTCCGGCGCGGGCAAGTCCTCGCTGCTGCACGCCGGACTCATCCCGGCGGTACGCGCCGGCAAGCTGAACGTACCCGGCTCATGGGCATGGCCGTGCCACGTCATCATCCCAGGTGTCGACCCACTCGCCAGACTGACCGCACTGCTGACCCCCGACACCGGCGGCCAGCCGGAAACGACCGGCAGCGACCCACCGACGCGGCGAATGCTGCTGGTCGTCGACCAGTTCGAGGAGCTGTTCACCGCCGACATCCCCGACGCCGAGCGGCGGGCCTTCGTCCAGGCACTCATCGCCGCCAGCACCCCCGGCAACGGCGCCCGGCCACCTGCTCTGGTCGTCATCGGGATGCGCGCGGACTTCTACGGCCATGCCACCGAGTACCCCGAGCTCGCCGACGGGCTGAGCAACGGTCAGGTCCTTGTCGGACCGATGACCCGCGCCGATCTCACCGACGTCATCCGCGGCCCCGCGCGGGAAGTCGGTCTCGATCTCGAAGACGGCCTCGTCGACGTCCTCCTGCGAGATCTCGGTGTCGGCGCGACCGTGGACAGCGTCGGACCCGCCCGTCTTCACGGCGCCGGCACGTTACCGTTGCTGTCCCACGCGTTGCTGGCCACCTGGCAGCACCGCGACGATCGGCTGCTCACCGCCGCGGGCTACCTTGCGACCGGTGGCATCGACAAAGCCGTCGCCACCACAGCCGAACGGGTCTACGCCGCACTCGACGACACCGGTAAGACCACAGCCCGCTGGCTCCTGCTCCGCCTCCTGTACATCAGCGCCGACGCAGGTGAGGACACCCGACGTCGTCGTACCCGCGCCGAACTGATCGCCGAGTACCCCGACGGGCGCAGCGTCGAGGCGGTGCTCGACGCGTTCGCCGCCGACAAGGCCCGTCTGCTCACCATCGAGCAGGAAACCGTACAGATCACGCACGAAGCGTTACTATATGCATGGCCGACCCTGCGATCCTGGATCGACACCGACCGGGCCGGCCTCATTGTCGAACAGCGCCTCTCCGACGACGCCGGCACCTGGCAGGACAGCGGACATGACCCCGACCTGCTCTACCGCGGCAGCCGGCTCGCCCTGGCCCGCGAGTGGGCCGATTCCTCCGAGCGCCATGACAGCCTCACTCCGACCGCCCGAGCTTTCCTGTCCGCCAGCATCGACACCGACAAGGCCCGCGCTGACGCCGAACGCCGCCGAGTGCGTCGAATCAGACGGTTGGCCATCGTCAGCACCGCTCTCCTGATTATCGCGCTGTTCGGAGTCGCTGTGGCCGTCGTCAAGCAACAGGACGCCAGGGCACAACAACAGATCGCAGTCGCCCGGCAGGTCGTCGCGCAGGCCGACGCCGTTCGGGACGTCGATCCCCGCGTCGCGCTGCAACTCGGTATCGCGGCCTACCGCATCCACCCGAGCGACGAGACCCGTTCCGGCCTGCTCAACACCCTGGCAGCCACCCGCTACAGCGGTACCCTCACCGACGGCAGCGACACCGTGTCGTCCGTTGCCTTTGCCCCGGACGGGCGGACGCTGGCCACCGGTCGAAGCGACGGCAGGACGCTTCTCTGGGACATTGCCGACCGGGGCAGCGTCGACACGCCCGGACAACCCAGCGTCCTCGGACAGCCCTTCACCAGACAACACAGTGTGGCCTCGGTTGTCTTCGCTCCGGACGGGCGGACGCTGGCCACCGGCGGCGACGACGGCACCACGATCCTGTGGGATGTGACCGACCGAGCCAGCGCCCACGAGCTCGGAAAGGCCCTGCTCGCAAGCAGCGGCAGCGCGGCCTCGGTTGCCTTCGCTCCGGACGGGCGGACGTTGGCCGTCGGCGACGGCGACGGCACGCCGCACCTGTGGGATGTCACCGACCGCGTCAACCCCCGTCGACTGGAACCCGACCCGCGCCTGACCGGACACAGCGGACCTGTGACGTCGGTGGCATTCGCGCCCGACGGGCGGACGCTGGCGACCACCAGCAGTGACGGTATCGCGTTGCTGTGGGACGTCGCCGATCCACACTGTCCTTGTCGGGTCGGGTCGCTGGTCGGCCATCAGGGCGTGGTGCATGCCGCGATGTTCGCTCGCGACGGGCGGACGCTGGCCACCGGCGGGGACGACGGCACTGTGCTGCTGTGGGACGTCAGTGACCCGACCAACGCCCGAGTCAAACAAGCCATGACCGGACACAGCGGACCTGTGGCGTCGGTGGCATTCGCGCCCGACGGACATGCTCTGGCGACCACCGGCGGCGACGGTATCGCACTTCTGTGGGATGTCGCCGATCCAAGCCGTCCCCGCCAGGTCGGGTCGCCGCTGGCCGGCCACCATGGACCGGTGTATTCCGTGACGTTCGCTCCGGACGGGCGGATGCTGGCCACCGGCGGCGGCACCGCGATCATCTGGGATCTGGTCAACCGGCCTGAGCAGCTCGGGCAGCCCCTGACCGGCCACAACGGTCCGGTGATCTCGGTTTCTTTCGCCGGGAGCACGCTGGTCAGCCGCGGCTCCGACGGTTCCGATATTCGATGGGACATCACCGACCCGGCCCACCCCCGATCACTCGAACAAAGTCGGGCCGGCCACCGTGATGTGGTGACGTCTCTCGCGTCGTCGCCGGACGGGAAGACCCGTGTCATCGGCGGCGACCCGGACGGCGATGTGACGTTGGAGGACGTCACGGACGGCGACCATTCGCGACAACTCGGCCAACCCCTCACCGGCCATCGAACACCGGTGACTGGCGCGGCCTTCGCGCCCGACGGACGCACCCTGGCCATTGCCGGCTACGACGGTGCGGTCATTTTGTGGGACGTGGCTGATCGGAGCAGGCCGCGGCGACTCGGCCAGCCCCTTGCGGGTCATCTCAAGTCGGTGAATTCGGTGGCTTTTGCGCCGGACGGGCGTACTCTGGCCACCGGTAGCGCCGATAAGACGGCTATCTTGTGGGACGTGGCTGATCGGAGCAGGCCGCGGCCGCTCGGCCAGCCCCTTGCGGGTCATCTCAAGTCGGTGAATTCGGTGGCTTTTGCGCCGGACGGGCGTACTCTGGCCACCGGTAGCGCTGACGGTACGGTGATTTTGTGGGATCTCACGGGTCTCACCAACCTCCGGAGAGACGCGGTAGACCATGCGTGTTCCATCGCAGGACAAGGGCTCGACCGGGACGAGTGGGCCCGCTACATCCCGGGGCTGCCCTACAGCGACACCTGTCCCACCCGACAAACCGCTTGAGGCAGATGGAGAACGTAGATGAGAAGCCTCGTCGCCGGACTGGCCGCCGCTGCCGTTCTCCTCCTGGTGGCCGGCTGTACCCCGTCTCCCAAGGTTCCCAAGGGGGACGGCACCATCGAACCTCTGATCTTCATGGCGATTCCCAGCCAGCGGCCCGGACCGCTGGAGGAATCCTTCCAACCAGTCCTCAGAATGCTGGAGCACGAGACCGGCAGGAAGATCCGATTCCGGGAGGCGCACGACTACGCGGAGGTCATCGAGGGCGTCCGTACCGGAAAGGTCCAGATAGCCGAGCTGGGACCGTTCTCATATGTGCTCGCCAAACAGCAGGGTGCCCGGATCACTGCCGTCGTGGCCCGGGTCACCCAGAAGGGAGACATTCCCGAATATCAGTCCTACGGCATCACCCGCGTCAATTCCTCGATCAACCGTCTCGCCGATTTCCGCGGCAAGAAGATCTGTTTCGTCGACGAGAACTCCGCATCCGGATACCTGTACCCGAAAGCCGCGTTACAGGATGTGGGCATCTCGGTGGAGCGGGATATCGTCCCAGACTTTACGCATGGTCATGACCTCTCGGCGATCGCGGTGTCGAACGGACAGTGTGACGCTGGCTTCGCCTACAACACGATCGTCGACCGCCGACTACTCGTGCAGGAGCAGCTCAAGCCTGATGAGCTTAAGGTTGTCTGGAAGTCCGAGATGATTCCCGGCGGCCCAATGGTGATCGCCAACGATCTGCCGGCGACCCTGCGCGAACAGCTGGTCGCGGCATTGCAGCAGAAAGCCAATGCCGACTACCTGCGGGCGAACGGGTTCTGCGAGGGTGCATGTGTCATCGCCGACGGATATTCGTACGGTTTCGGGTCCCTCGACGACGCCGCCTACGACAAAGTGCGGGAGGTGTGCAGGAAGGTCGGGGAGAAGTCCTGCGAGAAGGCCTGAACGGCCCTCGCCCGGGCGCGGAGCGCATCGGTCACCGTCTGGGGATCAGCTCGCTCAGCCGACCTGCCACGACGGAGATCATGGCGCTGGTCAGGCGCGGTGCCGCGGTCACGTCGTCGACGACGGCGCGTACCCGGTCGGCCCGGGCTCCGGTGGTGATCCGGTCGATGGCCGCGTCCAGGTCGAACTCGGGCGTGGCCATGGCCGCCTCGGTCAGCTCCGACCGGGCGCGGGCGACGTCCGCCCGCAGGGTCGCGGCCGCGATGTGCTCCCAGTACGACTGACCCGGTAGCTGCGCACCGCGGCCGATGAGGTGTGCCAGGCCCAGGCGTCCCAGGCCCAGATTCGTTCCGATGGCGGTGTAGACGTGCAGTACGTCTCCCGGTTCGAGGTCGTTGCGCAGGGCCACGTCGACGATGTCGAGTGCCGGGCTCATCGCGTCGAGCCACGCGACGCGCTCGGCCAGCCGCGCTGGCAGGCCGCGCTCGTAGAGCTGCTCGGCCAGCGCCAGGATGCCGGCCAGTTCCTGGTCGGATC
>NZ_CAUVXP010000250.1:2464-6066 GCF_963555955.1 Protofrankia sp. Cas3 | reverse complement strand
GGAAGAAGGCCGGCCCGAATGGCCGACCCGACGCCATCCTGTCGGATTCGGTGATCGTGCCCTCTGCTGGGGCACGGGAAGGGCGCCCGGGAGCCTCCGGCGGCGCGCGAGCGACGGTAGCGCCGCCTTCGGTTAGGGTCGGGAAAGTCCGGGATGGCCAGCCTGGCGGGTCCACGACCGCTCCGGCGGCGCCGGGCGACGTCCGCATCCCGACGACTTCCGCGACACCAGGAGCCGATCGTGTCCGAACCGTTGCTTGTCCAACGTCCCGCGGATGGTGTCATTCTGCTGACACTGGCTCTGCCCGAGCGGCGCAACGCCATGAGCGTGGCACTCACGCAGGCCTGGTCGACGGCGTTGGACGAGATCATCACCGATCCGCATGTGCGGGCAGTGATCGTAACGGGACAGGGCAGTGCGTTCTGCGCCGGTGGTGACCTCGACTGGGTCGACCCGCGGACGAGCGGAGCGGCCGGCACCGAGCAGTTGCGTGCGAAGATGCTCACCTTTTACCGGACCTGGTTGAAGATCAGAGCGGTGGAGGTACCCACGATCGCGGCGGTGAACGGTGCCACGGTGGGCGCCGGGTTGTGTCTCGCGCTTGCCTGCGACCTGCGTTTCGCCTCGGTGGACGCCACCTTCTGCGCGCCTTTTACCCGCCTTGGCATGCATCCGGGGATGGCGGCCACCCGGTTGCTGCCCGAGGTCGTCGGTGCGGTCCGAGCCAGAGAGCTGATTTTCACCGGCCGGATGGTCGACGCCCGGGAGGCTGCGGCGATCGGCCTGGTCAACGCTGTGGTGCCCGCCGCCGACCTGGTCGCGACCGCGGTGGACACCGCGGTGCGGATCGCCGAGGCCGCGCCGGTCGCGACCAGACTGGCCAAGGTCGCGTTGAGCGGTGCCGACGATCTCGATCGGATCCTGCAGTGGGAAGCGCTCGCCCAAGCCACGACCATGGCCAACGGCGAGGCGGCTGAGGGGATCCAGGCGCAGCTCGACCGACGCCCGCCGTCGTTCGCCCCCGCGAGTGCTGTGGGGCCTACGGCCTCCGGGCACGCGATCTGACGATCGTCGCGCGCCCTTTGGCCGGTGCTGTGGGGCCTACGGCCTCCGGGCACGCGATCTGACGATCGGTGAGAAGCCCCCGGCACGCGGCCGGGCTCTCCAGCTTCCCCTTCTGGAGGGTCCGCCGGTGACCGGGGACTTCGTGTCCGCCAAGCTATGGCTGCGTAGCGGTGGCGGTCAACGACCGCCACGCGGATCAATGGCGGGACCTGCGTCGTCCGGTGGTTGCGGCCGGGGAGGCTCCTCCTGGGCGGGGGTGTCGCGCAACCGCTCCAGTTCCGCGATGGGGTCGCCCACCGTGCTGGTGTCGCCCGCGGCGAAACCCTGCGGGTCAGCGAGATCATCGGCGCTCGGAAGCAGATCGGGGTGTGCCCACAGGGCATCGCGTCCGTCGATCCCCCGGACGTCTGCCACGGCCCGCCACAGCGTGGCCGCCTCGCGCAGTTTGCGCGGGCGCAGGTTGAGGCCCACAAGCGTGGCAAAGGTCTGCTCGGCTGGCCCACCCTCGGCGCGGCGGCGGCGCACCATCTCCCGCAGCCTGGACGCACCGGGCAGGTTCTTCGTGGCGGCGGTGTCGGTGACGTTCTCCACCCAGCCCTCGACCAGGGCGAGGATCACCTCCAGGCGTGCCAGCGCCGCGGTCTGCTCAGGTGTGGTCGCCTCGTCGAAGACGTCCTCACCGAGTGCTTCCTGCAGACTCGCCGGATCCATGATCCGGGTCGGGTCGATCATCCCCATCGCCCGCGAAACCGCTTCGGAGTCGACCGCGATACCTCGGGCGTACTCCTCGACCGCACCGAGGACGTGCGCGCGGAGCCACGGGACATGGCCGTACAGGCGCTGGGACGCCGCTTCGCGTAGAGCCAGGTAGATCCGGACCTCGCTGGTGTCGATCCCCAGGCCCGAACCGAACGCCTCGACACCCGCCGGGACGAGCGCGGCTGTGCGCGGTGGGCTCAGCGGCAGCCCGACATCGGTGGAGGAGACGACCTCACGGGCGAGCAGGCCGATCGCCTGGCCGACCTGAGCGCCGAACAACATCCCGCCGACCTGGCTGACCATCTGCATGATCGGCCCGCCTGCGGCCGCCAGCTGGCTCAGGTCGATGCCTGGCGGGATCTGTGCGGCAAGTTCAGGCGGCAGCCCACCGCCCGCATCGCCCATCTGCGCGAGTCCGCTGGAGATTCCGCCGCGCATGGCGTCGGCGACCCTCGTGGCCACCGGATCGCACAGCGTCCGCCAGACGGGCAGTGTCACCTCGATCCAGCGGCCACGCGTCCATCCCTCGGCGGTGGTCGCTCCGGCGGGTAGCGTCGTCACCGGGTCGAGCCAGATGTCGGCGAGCCGGACCGCTTGGCGGACGTCTTCGACCTCGGCGTCGGACACGGCGCGGTCAGCGTCGCCGAGCGTACGCACCGCGACTTGTCGCGCGAGCTCCCAGTTCACGGGCCCGTCGTGCCAGGCCAGCAGGCGCTCGAGCTCGGCGAAGAACGGAGCTCCGGTTCCGAACGGCATACCGGAGCCGCCGGCCGGGGACGATCCGCCCGGGGTGAACCCGAACGGGAAGCCGTCGCTCATGGTCGGCGTCCCAGCCGGGAGGATGTGACGTGAGGCCCGTGGCCCATGGATCCGGACATGCACCAACGGTAGTGCGTTTTCCCGCTGATGCCGAAACGACATCACGATACGGCCACCGCAACGGTCGGGATCGCCCACCCGGGCCTCGGCTGATGACGATGACGCCGGTCGCGCGGATACCCTACGGTCGGACCTGTGAGCCACATCCGTACCGGCCAGGCTGTCATTGTGGCGATCCGCGAACCGGAGTTGTCGGTCGACGAGTGCCTGAACGCCGTACGGGGGCCAGGCGTGGGTGGCGTCGCCGTCTTCATCGGCACGGTGCGCGATCACGATGGCGGGCATGGCGTGGCCGAACTGGAGTACACCGCCCATCCACGGGCCGGTGCCGAGCTGGAACGGGTGGCAGCCACCGTGGCCGCCGCTCACGCGGTAGAAGCAGTGGCTGTCACCCACCGGATCGGCCTGCTCGGTATCGGTGATATCGCCGTGGTCGTTGCGGTGGGGGCCCCGCATCGCGCCGAGGCCTTCGCGGCGTGTCGTCAACTGATCGACGACGTCAAGGCCCAGGTTCCGATCTGGAAGCGCCAGGTGTTTCTGGACGGTTCGTCGGAGTGGGTAGGCGCGTGCTGAACGTGGCCTCTACCATGGGCTTCGCCTCCCTCTTCCCCCGTCTCGACGCCGAGGCCGCCATGTGGTTCCTGCTCATCCCACCGATCGCCGTCCTTGTCACCCTCGTCTGGCTCGCTTTGCGTTCACGCCCGGAACGCCGGCCCGAAGCGCTGATCACTGTGGAGGGTTACCGCCGCAGCATGGCCGCGCTTGCACGGCCCATGGACGTTGCGCGCGGTCCGTCTGTGCGTGCCGCATCCCTGCAGCCCCCAGCCCTGCCGACCCCCGCCACGACCGGTCCGCCTGATCCCCAGTGAGTTGATTTCCGTACTGGAGGGCCAAAGGGC
>NZ_CAUVXP010000250.1:0-1916 GCF_963555955.1 Protofrankia sp. Cas3 | reverse complement strand
GTAGTCCCCGGGATACTGCCGGCCTGGTCGCTGCAGCCAGGCCATCAGGCCGCGAATCACAGGTCCTAGACTGCCAGCCATGGCGCGGCGTATCCAGACACTCCTCGTCGCATCCGTCCTGGCGCTGGTACTCGTGGTAATGGGTCTGTGGCTGCCCGTGCCATTTGTGATGCTGTCGCCGGGGCCGGTGACCGACACGCTCGGACGTCCCGACGGCAAGCCGCTGATCGAGATCGTCGGCCGCAAAACCTATCCCACGTCCGGGAACCTTGATCTCACCACGGTCGAGGAGGTACCGAAGCTCAGTGCGCTGGACGCGGTCCGCGGCTGGTTCGACGGCGACCGTGCCGTGGTCCCGCGGGAGCTGGTGCAGCCACCAGGCACGAGCGACGAGCAGGTCCGCCAGGAGAACACCGCGGCTATGATCGATTCGCAGGATCAGGCTACCTCCGCGGCTCTCGGTGAGCTCGGGATCACCCCGACCGGCACGTCCGTGGTTGTGCACGAGATCATCGATGCATCGTCGCCCGCCGCCGGTAAGCTGCGTGCGGGCGACGTGATCCTGGCGGTCGACGGCGTCGCCGTGACCACCCCGCAGCAGCTGCAGGAGGCGGTCCTCCGGGTCCGTCCGGGGCAGCCCGTGACGATCTCCTTCAGTCGTGACGGCGATGCGCCCACCCAGACGTCGATCACCACTGCCGCGGCGCGCAACGACCCGGGCCGTCCGGTCATCGGTATCACCACGACCGAGAAGCAGCATTATCCCTTCACGGTCGAGATCAAACTCACCGATGTGGGTGGACCGAGTGCCGGCCTCATGTTCGCGCTCGGCATAATCGATCTTCTCACGCCGGGCCAGCTCACGGGCGGTCGGACGATCGCGGGTACCGGCACCATCGACGCGAGCGGCACAGTTGGTCCGATCGGGGGTATTCAGCAGAAGCTTCTCGGTGCTCGCAGGTCAGGTGCGGTCGTCTTTCTCGTACCGGCGGCAAACTGCCCGGATGCCCGGGAATCGGCCCCGGCCGGCCTCAGGCTGGTGCGGGTCGAGACGCTCAAGGGAGCGATCGACGACCTGAATGCGCTCGCCGATAGCCCCCAGGCCCCCGTTCCTGGTTGCTGACCCGCTAGACCCGCCGACCCGCCGACCCGCTTCAGGCCCGTTCAGAGCGACCGGCGCCGACCGCTCAGCCGAAGGTCGCCAGCAGGCCGTCGACGAGACTGTCCGCGAGGTCCGGGTCGACCACGAGCTCGTCGTCGCCGCGGACCCGCAGACATGACGCGTGCTGCCCGTCCCGGGTCACTCCGACCGCGAGCCGGACGTCCTGGCGTTCGGGGTGGTTGGCCGCCCATATCTCGATATCCCGTTCATCGTAGGGAGTCTCCTGCTCAGCACTGGGCGGCAGGACCACGAGCTCGGTGACAAGGACGCAGCCGAGAACCTCCGGCGGCCAGCCGATTGCGGCGAGCACCTCGTCGAGGCGGCCGGCGGGCAGGGGTTCCTGCTCGACGGGGGTGAGTGAACCGGGCGCGGTGTCGCCAATGTGTGCGGCGAGCGTCGGTTCGCGGGCGATGAGTTCGGAGGTGTCGGCCAGCGCGTAGACCTGGCTGGGCTGATCCCAGCCCAGGTCGGCCACGTGCCGTTCGACCTCCAGCACAACAGCGGTCAACTCGTTGATGTCGGGGCTCGTCACGAGCGCATCCTCTCCGATGGCGCCACCCGGGCACTGGCGTAGGTTGCGTTCCAGGCGGACAACCCGGTCGTCTGCCCCGGACGCAAGGAGGAGCGAGTGGCAGCAGCCCGCAGACCACTGGTGGCGCGTACCCGCATCCTCATCCCCGCGCTGCTTGTGGTCATTGTTCTGATCATCCTGCTGGGTGTCTTCACGCGGCTTTACACCGACCTCCTCTTCTTC
>NZ_CAUVXP010000249.1:0-5559 GCF_963555955.1 Protofrankia sp. Cas3 | reverse complement strand
TAGGTGGCGGCACCAGGCCGGAGGCGCTATGGCGTTCCGGACGGGGCCGGCGGTGCGGGCGATGGTTGCGGAGGGGCCGGCGACCTCGTGGCCAGCTCGGCTTCGATGTCGGGCAGCCAGAATGCCACTTCGAGGGTTTTGAGGGCGGCCCACCGGGACAGCTCGTGCCCGGCCCGGGTCGCGCCGACGAAACCCGCGAGGAAGGCCCCCACGCAGAACGCCGCGAAACCCCGTTCGTTGCCGACGACCAGCTCGACGGCGGCGACGCCCGCCGACAGGAGGAAGGCAAACCCGGCGTTGCGCAACGCTATTCCGCTGGCTCGCAGCCGGCTTATCTCCACCGCCGAGTCGGGCGCCTTGACCTCGATGGCCGCGAAGACGACCGCCTGGTCGACCCGGACGAACGCCATCGACCGGGCACCGGGAAAGCGGTCGAGAAACTCCCGCCGAGCGCTCCGCCCTCGGCCCAGCCACTGCGGCATCCGCCGCCCCAGGAACCGGCGCGGGGCGTAGGTCAGGTGGCCGAGCAGGTAGCTGGCGACGATCCCGCCCGCGATCAGCACCGTGGAGTTGAGGTCGCCGACCTGCTCAACATCGATCCACGACGCCCGGTCCAGGACGTACAGCAGGAGCGCAAGGTACAGCGAGCCGGGAACGGAGTAGGCGAAGATGTCAAAGACACCGAGGCTGAGATTCACGCTCTCCTCTGTCCGGTCGGTCGCGTTCCACCCGACTCGGACCGAGCTGCGGTGCGCGCGTGGTCGTTGACAGCGCGCGCCGCGCGGTGCCGTCGACCCGCCATGAGTGATTCCTGGTCCACACCATCCAGCATGGACCGCCCAGGCAGGTGCCGACCGCCGTCCGGGGAACAGCAGGAAGGTCGCGGTCAACGTCGCCAAGATCGCAAAGTCGTCGGCGAACACCTTGGGCGATCACGGCTGCGGGCGTCCGCCCGCCTCCCGTTGCCGCTGCCCGCCCGAAGCCTTTCGGCGCCGCAGCCGGCGCGACGAGGCAGATGCAGCCAACCGGTACGCCTACCACGACCAGCACCGACGGCAGTCCACGCTGCCCCGCCAGCCGAGGAAATGGACTGATCCATGAGGATCAAGACGCGGACAGATCGATGAGAAAGACGTCAACGCCCTGGTCTCGACTTTCGCTGATGGACATCGAAAACGAGAACCTACATGTCTGATCTGGAACAGGATGAGGACCGGCTCTATCGACCATCCCGGCCGCGCTGGACGTGTGTCAAACCTCGATCTGAATGCAGTTCCGGTGATTCGGACCGGCCGCCTTGATCAAGGCTGGATCATGGTCGGGCAGTGCCGGCCCGACACGTCCGCTGGCCGGCCTGGGCCGCCCTGGCCGCGTCTTCCGCACATGGGGTTTCGATGTGTCGACGGGCCCGGTTTTCGATCATGGTGGTCGGGTGGGGTCGACGCCGAGGATGTCGAGGAGGAGCTGTTGGAGGGTGCCGGGCTGGGGGATGTAGGCGGGTGCCCCGTCGTGGGCTGGGACGAAGCGCAGCCGGTTGAGGGCTTCGAGGACGAGCCGGCCGGTGGGGCGGGCGGGGCGGCCGGCGTAGAGGCCGGGGATTTTCCCGTCGGGGGCGGCACCGAGGCGGGCTTGCCGTTCGATCAGGGAGAAGACCAGTAGGGCCAGGCAGATGACGTGGAGGAGGGCGTGGATCCGCCGGTTGGAGCGCAGGAACATCGGCGTGACCGCGAGCGGGCCTTTGAATGGGGATCGGCACCCCCGCCGGGCGGGCCGGCACCCCGACCGCCGTGCCATCCCACGGCGCCGGCCGCGGCGTCCACGGGGTGGCCGCGCGCGGGGTCCACCGGGACAGGTCTGGCGGTCACCGGCGCCGGTGCGGCGAACGGCCCGACCATGCTCTGAGCGTCACCTCTCGGTTCACGAGGAGACGGCGGCGCTCACGATCGTCTCGGATGAGGCCGACGGTCGTCGGGCGAGGTCCGTTCGGCACGGGTGACTACCGGAATCGGTTGGTGGGTCTAGTGCCGTGTGAGGGTGCGGCTTCGCCCCAGGCGAACCATACGGCCGGTTCACGGTCGTCCCCTACGCGTCGCCAGCGACCCTCGAGCTGCGGGTTGGGTATCGGCCCCAGGTCTGGCATCCGACCGCGCTCGTCCGGAATAAACTCCCATTTCTCACCGAGCGCGGCGTAACTGATACCAGTGTGCCAGTAGCCGTCTTCGCCGTACGTTACCTCGCCGTCGACGTCGTAGTCCCACCGGACATCGCCGTGTTCGTCGCCCAGGACCGCGAACCCGAACCGGTCATTGCCCAACGTGAAATGGCCCGCGTCGAGACTGCCGTCCTGGTAGCGAGTTGCCCACGTGTACCACACGAGTTCCAGCTTTTCGCCGATGAGGGCATCCTTTTTCTGGTACATCTCGCCGCCCTCGTACATGTGAATCTGGTCGAATCCGATCAGACCCTTGCACGGCCGGCCGAAGATCTCGCCTTCAAGTTCGAAGATCGTCGCAGCGTAGTACATGCCCGCGTCGCGGCCAGGCAGGTACCACTGCAACGCTGGCTGCACCATCGTCCCGGCAAGGTCGAACGCGCCCTCCTCCCGCCACGCGCAACGGCCGTCCTCCCACCACACCTCGAAGGGCTTCCCTCGCGCGTCAGGCGCACTCGACCAGATCACGCGATCACCCGTCAGCACCCGAGAGAAGCCGTCGTTCGGCGCCGCTTCTCGTCCCACCGGATGCATGGCCAGGTGATCGGTACCACCGATCGTGGACTGCACGATCAACCGGCGGCGACTTCCCTTCGGCTCGTCCCTGTGCGGGATCCGCCGCATGATCGTATGCAGGTCCCCTGTGTCGTCACGCACCGTTCCCCACAGGTAGAGCGCCTCCGGCGGCATCCCGAAGTACGAGCGATCCGAGTCCATGTCGGCCGCGATGGGCTGAAAGGGGCTGACGAGCGGCTGCCACTCGAAGTCACCCCGGCGAGGCAGATGAGCCACAGATCCACGTCCTTCCGATGTCCGCTCAACGACGGTTCCTAGCCACGGATCGGCACAGTACAGGTTCCTCTACTCGGATGTACAGAGACTCGGGGTTCGACTGCCGTAGGACCTTTACCCTGGGACGGTGCTCACCGGACCACCCTCGGCAGACAGGATCGGGCGACCCGCGAAGGCCGCCGACGAGCTGGCCCGCCAGATCGCCGACGAGATCGCCAACGCTGGGTGGCCCGTAGGGACGTCACTCGGCTCGGAACAAACCCTCACTGAGCGCTACCGCGTCGGTCGGGGTGTCCTGCGCGAGGCAATCCGCATCCTCGAACGCGACTCGATCGCGACGATGCGGAAGGGGCCATCAGGCGGCCTCGTCATCAGTGAGCCGTCCGTCGACGCCGCCGCCTACGCCGCATGGATACATCTGTCCCACCGCGGACTGGGCCCGGCCGACGTGCTCTCGACACGCAAGGCACTCGAGCTTGCTGCCGTCGACCGCGTCATCGACCGCCTGCACGAGGACGCGCGGCGCGCCATCGACGACCAACTACGGGCCGAACGGGACCTCCCGCCCGATGCCTCCATCCAAGACCTTCAACGCTTCCATCGAGTCCTCGCCAGTCTCACCGGCGACCCCGCCATGGAGCTGTTCATCGACATCATGCTTCGGCTCACCAGCGAACGCTGGGAACAGCATCACGACGAACACGCCCGGCATCAACTCATCCGAGCAATACCCCGCGCGCATAGAGCGATAGCCGCGGGGATACTGTCCGGTGACCGCGAGAAAGCGCGGCGCGCGATGGAAAAACACCTCGACGCCTTCCGCGCATGGCTCACCAGCCCCAAGTAGTACTTTAGGCTGGATTTGGCGGGTACGGCGCATCCGGTGCTGGATACGAAGGTCGCCCGTTCCGACCCTTCGGTGGCGGTGCTCGCCGCGATGGTGGAGGAGGGGAGGAGGGTCAAGGCCGCCTGGCCCGTCATCTCCTCCGGTCTCGTCATCCAGCCCTCACCTGTCGCCGACGGTAAGGTCGCGCTAGCTCCGGTCGAACCGCTCCGGTCGAACTGCTCCGGCGAGGAACCGTCCGTGTGCCAGCAGCCTGGGTACCAGTCGGTGGCGCAGCCGAGGTCGAGGCACAGACCGGCGGGCAGCGGCCCGCCGCGGGCAACCGCGTCCGCAGGGCGTCGTCGCGGCCGGTCGCGCGGAGCGCGTCCCAGCTCGACGCCAAAGCGTCGAACCGCCCGTGAACGAACGCTGCGGTGTGTCGTGTCCACGCCCGCGGGTCCCTGGCCAGCTGGCGGGCGAACGTGTTGAACAGGCCCGCGAGATGCTCGTCTTCGAAGGTCGGCTTGCCGGGCGGAGCCGGAAACGTCCCGGGCAGGGATCGGATCAGCGCGCAAGTACAGCACCGGCGCTGATACGCCGCTCGGACATGGCAGTCCGGCTATGTCGACCGGGAGCTGGCTCTGATCTTGTGGTCGAGCTGGGTCGATCGGCTATGCCGCGAGCAATACCCGTCTACCGCAAGCGCGTGCTGCTCGCCACATAGCCGCCACCTCAGCCCGACAATATGATCGTCGATAGACCCGGCTCACCGGCATAGCCCGCCCGAAAAACGAGTCGAAGACGGCGGCTGCGCGGGTCTACCGTTGCGTGCGTGTTGAATCGGGAGCGGGTGCGGGAGTTCACCGAGCGCGGCTGACCCGAAAATCCACCGGAACGTGGGCAGGCTAACGCCTACCCGGCGTCCCCGGGCTGGTTGGTAACGGTCTGTGTGGGTCTTGGCTGGGGTCAGGCGGTCCGGCAGCGGCCAGCCGATGAAATGCCACAGTCCCCACGGCAGCCCACCCACCAGGGCGACCAGCGCGACCAGAGCGATGCCCGCGCGCAGCAGCCGGCCCAGAGCCCGGCCGGCCGCGGCGAGCCGGCCCCAGGTAGGCCGGGGCCGGTAGGGGGCGGATCGGGGGCTCATGGGACCGCCCCGCCCGGGGGCGGCGCGGGTCGGGCGCTGCCGGTCCCGCTGACCGTGAGCGCGTCGAGTCCGACGATGCCCAGCAGCTGGGTGTGGTGCACCACGGTGACCGTGACGGTCACCGTGGTTCCGTCCACGGTCGTGCTGCCGGTCGCGCCGGCCTGGGTGAGGGAGGACTGGGCGGCGGCGACGGCTCGGTCGTGCAGCAGCTGGACCGTGCCGGTCTGGCGGAACGCGGCCAGGTCGAGCTGCTGCGCGCCAGCGCGGGCAGCTTCCTGCGCGACGCCCATCGCGCTGGTCTTGTCCGCCAACGCGCCGCCGCCGTCGAGAATGAGGCCGCCGAACATCACGAACGCGGCGAACAGGACGACGACGAACACGGTGACGGTGCCCGCGTCCCGGCCGTGGCGGCGGTCGTGGGGGCGGCGGGTCACAGTGGCGCTCCGAGCTGGTCACCGAACGCGTCCAGGGGCGAGGTGGCGCTGGCGTGCAGCGTCGCTGTTCCGGGTACCCCGAGCATCGCGAGATCGCCCAGTCCGACGGTGCAGGACAGCGTCACCCGCACCAGCGCGCCCGGCGTCAGCC
>NZ_CAUVXP010000248.1:0-5585 GCF_963555955.1 Protofrankia sp. Cas3 | reverse complement strand
GGCGAGCACGGCGGGCAGGGCCGCCGCAACATCCCGCATGCCGTCGGCGTATCGGGTGATCTCCGCTTCGATGTCCAGCGGCGACCGGCGGGCCCGCAGCAGCCACAGCGCGGATTCCTCGTGGACGAAGTGACAGTGCAGCAGCGCCTCGGCGGTGGGGTCGGTGGAGCCCACGGCCGGGCGGGTGCGGCTGCCCTCCCCGAGGCAGTGGACGTCCATGGCGTCCCAGATGTCGGTGAGGCCGAGCAGGTCGCGGGTGATGACGAAGGCCCGGGTGCCCTGGACGGTGTCCGCGCCGGTCAGCTCACGCAGCCGAAAGAGGAAACCGGCGCCGACCCGGTCGATGATCGAGTTGGCGAGCTGGGAGGCGATGATCTCCCGTCGCAGCGGGTGGCGGTCGAAGTGTTCGCGCAGCGTCCCCCGCAGCGAGGCCGGCAGGTAGGCATCCAGGGTGGGCCCGCCGACCGGCTCGTCGGGCAGGCCTGAGGCCAGCAGCGACCGGGCGACCATCCGTTTGGCGTAGGCGTGCAGGACGGCGATCTCCGGCCGGGTGTAGGTCCGTCCCTTGGCAAGCCGGTTGCCGAGCTCTTCGGTGTCCGGCAGGGTCTCGACATCCGGGTCGATCTCGCCGGTCTCCACCAGATGGGTGATGAGCCGGGACAACCCGTCCGCCATGGACATGGCATGGCGTTCGGCCGCGCTCAGCGCCAGGGCCTGGCGGGCGGAGTCGACCAGAACCGCTCGGGTGACGTCGTCGGTGGCCGATGCCAACAGCCGTTCGCGGTCGACCCGGTCGATCGCTCCCTTGCTGATGGCCAGGTCAAGGCCGATCTTGAGATTGACCTCGCGATCGGAGCAGTTCACCCCGGCGGAGTTGTCGACGAAGTCGGTGTTGCAGCGACCGCCGTGCATGGCGAACTCGACCCGGGCGGCATCGGTGAGGCCGAGGTTCCCGCCCTCGGCCACGACCCGGGCGCGCAGCTCGACCGCGTCGACCCGCATCCCGTCCCGCGCCTTGTCCCCGACCGCGCCGTGTTCCTGCGTACTGGCCTTGACCCAGGTGCCGACACCGCCGTTCCACAGCAGGTCGACCGGTGCACGCAGCACCGCCCGGACCACGGCGTCGGCGGGCAGCGCATCGTCGCCGACCCCGAGCAGTTCCCGTACCTGTTCGGTCAGTTCGATCTGCTTGGCCGACAGCGCGAACACACCACCGCCGGGCGACAGCGCGGAGCGATCGTAGTCGTCCCAGCTGCTCCCGGGCAGCGCCGCGAGGCGTTCGCGCTCGGCGAACGAGCGGGCCGGGTCGGGGTCGGGGTCGAGAAAAATGTGACGATGATCGAATGCGGCGACCAGGCGGAGGTAGCGGGAGAGGAGCATGCCGTTGCCGAAGACGTCCCCGGACATGTCGCCGATGCCGACGACGGTGAGCGGTTCGCGGTCGGCGTCCACGCCCAGTTCGGTGAAATGACGGCGAACGGACTCCCACGCGCCCCGGGCGGTGATGCCCAGCGCCTTGTGGTCGTACCCGGTGCGGCCACCCGAGGCGAACGCGTCACCGAGCCAGTACCCGCTCGATCTCGCCACCTCGTTGGCGAGATCGGAGAAGCGCGCCGTGCCCTTGTCCGCGGCGACCACGAGGTAGCTGTCCGGCCCGTCATGGCAGATCATGCCCGGGCTGCGGACGGTTGCGCCGTCGACCCGGTCGTCCACGAGGGCCAACAGCGCCCGCATGAACTCCGCGTAGCAGGACCGGGCCAGCGTGGCGAGCTCGTCGGGGTCCGACGGCGGACGGCGCAGCACGAAGCCGCCCTTGGCGCCGTCCGGCACGATGATGGCGTTCTTGACCCGCTGGGCCTTCATCAGGCCGAGAATCTCGGTGCGCAGGTCCTCCTGGCGGTCGGACCACCGGATGCCGCCACGGGCCAGCGCAGCCCCGCGAAGATGCACCGCGTCGAACAGCCCGGAACTGACGAAGGTTTCCGCCTCGGGCACCGGCGGCGGCAACCAGAGCAGTCCGCCTGAGGCGATCTTGAGGGCGAGTGTCTCCGGGGTGTCCACCCCGGACACCGCGGGCACCGGGCCACGGTCTGATCCGCCATGGTCGGCCGAGGGTTGGTCGGAGTGCGGGTAGAACGTCGTGCGCACAACCGCGAGGACGAGGTCCCGCAACCGGCGGAGGACCATGTCGTCGTTGATGCCGGTCACCCACCCCAGCGCGTCCTCCAGCCGCGCGTGCAGCCGCCCGGTCTCCGTGGGACTCACCCGTGCCGGGTCCATCCGGGCGTGGAACAGTGCGACGAGATCGTGCGCATAGGACGGGTGGGCGGTCAGGACGCGGTGGGCGTAGCGGGTTCCCAGCGACGTTCCAGCCAGGCGCAGGTAACGGAACAGAGCCCGCAACAGCCCCACCTCCCGGGCGGTGAGCCCGGCGGTCAGCACGAGTGAGTCGAGGCTGTCGCTGTCGATGTCCCCGCGTGCGAGGCCCGCCAGGATGCCGCGCAGCCCGTCCATCTGCCTGAGGGCGGCGTCGGCGAGCGCCGGTGTGGCGCGCACGTGGTACTCGTCCAGGCTGACGGTGCCCCCGAGCGGGCCCGGCTGGCTCGGCAGCCAGCGATGGGTCGTCGCGCTCAGGCCGAGGTTGGTGAGCACGGGTACGACATCGGCTATGGGTGGACCCTCGCCGTGCCAGGCGAGCCACACCGCCAGGGTGGCGGGACCACCGTCGTCGGTGCGGGCGGCGGCAAAACCCGGTTCCCCACCGTGGAGCAGCGCGGCCGTAGCTGCCTCGGCGCCCGTGCGGGCGTCGCCGGGAGAGACCCGGTAGCGGACAGGTTGCTGGCGCACCACGTCTTCAGCATCGCCAGTTGGGCTCGTGCGCGCACTCCGGCGTGCCGGGGCCGGTGAACGATGTCGGAGAACAGGGTCGGTGCACGGGGCCGGTGAACGAGGCGGATCTGGCAACTGTGCCCAGCCTGGTCGGCAGGTGTCCGCGACGCGACGCCACGGAGGTATGCCGACATCGTGCACCAGGCGGTGCGGCCTCTGGGACACTCACGCGTCATGGACGCTGTGATGCTGGTCGGAGGACAGGGTAGTCGGCTGCGCCCGCTGACGATGTCAGCACCGAAACCGATGCTTGCGGTCGCCGGCGTTCCGGTGACCGCCCACATGCTTGCTCGGGCGCGTGACGCGGGCATCACCCGTGTTGTTCTCGCCACCTCATACCGGGCCGAAGTGTTCGAGGAGTACTTCGGCGACGGCTCCGCACACGGTCTGGAGCTGGAGTACGTCACCGAGACCGAGCCGCTGGGAACCGGTGGTGCGATCCGCAACGTCGCGTCACGGCTGCGCGGTGGTCCGGGCGACCCGGTGGTCATCTTCAATGGCGACATCCTGTCGGGTCTGGACATCGTCGCGTTGGTGCGCCGGCACCGGGACGCCGACGCGGCCGTCACCCTGCATCTGACCGAGGTCGGTGACCCCCGTGCCTTCGGCGTGGTCCCCACCGACGCCGACGGCCGCGTCACCCAGTTCCTGGAGAAGACCCCCGATCCGCCGACCAACCGGATCAATGCGGGCTGTTACGTCTTCCGGCGGTCAGTGATCGACGATATTCCGGCCGGCCGGCCGGTCTCGGTCGAGCGGGAGACCTTTCCGGGGTTGCTGGCGTCCGGCGTTCTCGTGGTCGGCTACGTCGACAGCACGTACTGGCTGGATCTGGGTACCCCGGAGGCGTTCATCCAGGGTTCCCGCGACCTGGTGATGGGACGGATCACATCCTCCGCGCTGCCGGGACCCGTCGGTGACCAGCTGGTGCTGGCCGGCGCGTCCGTCGCCGCGGATGCGAAGATCAGCGGGGGGGCGGTGGTGGGCGCCGGCGCCGTAGTGGGTTGCGGCGCCACGGTGGACGGTGCGGTGCTCTTCGACGGTGCGGTCATCGGTGACGGTGCGGTGGTGCGTGGATCGGTCGTCGGCGCCGGCGCGGTCATCGGTGCACGGGTGTCACTGGACGGGGTCGTCGTGGGCGACGGTGCGCGGATCGAGCCCGACAACGAGCTGCGGGCTGGTGTGCGGGTGTTTCCCGGGGCGGTCCTCGGCGCGGGCGCGATCCGCTTCAGCTCGGACCGCGCCTGACCGCTGTGCCTATCCGACGCCGGCGCCCATCCGACGCCGGCGCCCATCCGACGCCGGCGCCTATCCGACGCCGGCGCCTATCCGACGCCGGTGCCTAACCGGCGCCGGGGTTACGGCGTGGAGGTGGCCGCGCCCGCCGGGGCGGACGTGGCGGTACCGGTATCCGATCCGGCGCTCGGCGCGGTGCCGGCGATCGTCGGGCTCAGGTCGAGCGGGCCGCCGAGCGCACCGGACTCGGGCGCGGTGGGGGATGCCCACGCAGCGCCGGCCAGGCTCGGGTCGGCGTAGGTCTTCACGAAGTCCTTGATGGCCGACTCCGACACGGTCGCGCATCGCTGGGTGCGGTCCCACGCCGTCAGCACGAAGTGTCTGTTATCGGCGAACTCGCTGCGGGCCCAGGGGACGGCGATGAACCGGTTGCCGGCCGCGTCCGCGGCGGTACGCAGCGCGGTGACCTGGTCGTCCGGGAGTTTCGCGTCGTACCAACCGATGATGAAGCCGTGTTCCAGGTTGTGGACGGCGCGCTCGATCCGCAGGTTGGGGATGCGCTCGTAGAAGCGGTAGGCGTCCGGCAGCGGACTGGAATCGTGGTTACCCGACGACGGCGGCGTGAGGTCGTAGTTGACCGTCTGGTTGGCCGCGACGTGGGTGCTGCCATGGGAGGCGTCGTTGACGACTCCGGTACACCCGGCCGCGGTCGCCGCCGCGCTCGCCGCGGTGACGTGACCGACCGAGTGGGACTCATCCTTCGCCTGGTTGGCCACCAGCGCGTAGACGATGATGCCGGCCAGCACCGCGACTGCGACCAGGCCGCCGGTTCCGTAGATCAGAAAGGAACGCCGGCGTTCCTGGCGCCGTTGTTCCCGCCGGAGCGTATCGAGTCTTGCGTTGCGTTCCGCACTCTTTTTTCCCACGGCGCAGGATCCTACGGAGGGCCGGTGGTCGCCCGCGCACCTCGTCCCCGCCGAACCCGCCGGGCGCTCTAAGTCCTTCGGGGGTTGACACCTGGGCAGGCGGGGTGGTCAGATTTCGGGGATCGACAGGTACAGCTCGCAGGCGCAGTCGAGGGTGACGCCTTGGTGGGTGGCCGGCCCAGCACGAGTGGATGGTTGACATACATTTTCCGCCCGAAAACTGGCGCCTTCTGACGTCTTCCTTCCACTCGTCGCACCGGGGCCCGCTCTCCACAACCAGGACCACGAGCACCTCATCTCGCACCGTGTAGATGACCGGCAAGCTTACGGCGACGATCCTGCCGTCAGCAGTCCTCAGTCAGATCAGCAGGTCTTCCCGCGTGAACCCGAGCTCGGCGAGCACCTCATCGAACGGCACCGGGTCCTCGCCCTCGGCGAGTGCCGCATCCAGACACAGGCGGTCGTCCTCGTCCTCGTCGTCCGTCGTCTCATAGACCGTGTCAATCAACGGTTCAGTCACCCGCACTCACCTCC
>NZ_CAUVXP010000247.1:0-5645 GCF_963555955.1 Protofrankia sp. Cas3 | reverse complement strand
CCTTTTTCACCGAAGGGCAGCCCATCATCCAGAACCTCCGAGGTCAGGTTTTCGCCGGCGTGGCCGTAGTAGTGGTAGAGCTTGCTGTTGTTACCGATGTTGGTGGCAACCGTGAAGATCTGCAGCGTGCCGTCCTGGGCATACGACGTGGCGAAGCCGCCCTGGTCGTACATGAGTGCCGCGGAGGCCGGCGCCTGGGCGAGGAACTGACCGGCCAGCACCGCTGCGAGCGCCGTCACGGAGGCCAGTAGCCACCTTCGGCCCCTTGGACCTAACATGGTGAATCCTTCCCGTAGGACGAGCGCGCTCAATAGCTTACGTTGCGGTTTGGAGCAATTGTCAATACCTGGTTTCTCGTGATGCTCTATCCTTTATTTGGCCACAGCGTCGATCAGGCTTCCGACCAGCATAAATGACTGAGTCTGACAAAAATTGACCCGCATCACGAGACACTAGGGCATCAACTTGATCGAGTTAACTGGTGTCAGATTAATATCAGTATATGTCCATGATCCCATTGTGAAGAAGCAGTTCGTGCCGTTCCACCCCGTGCAGAAGCTCACGACAGCGTTGTCGGTCTGGTTGTTGAAGACGCGATGCGTCCCGTACATATTGCTGAGATTATAGGACGCATAGTAGTAGTATATGCTGGACGGATGTCCGCCATTCCACGAACCGTTAGGATAGATGCAGACCCCGCCAGCGGGGCAGCCCTGGTAGGACTCCGTGGCCTGGGCCGGAGAGGCACCGAGAAGCGTCCCCGGTACCAGTACGGTCACAAGCAGTCCAAGACTAAGGGCGATTTTGCTTAACCGAGTCCGGGCAAGCTTCATCTCGGCACAACACCTTTCGTCGTCGTGTAGCGGGGTAGTCGATCGCCGCGTGCTCGACAATACTCACGGCCAGGACCGCGCTGCATCCTGTGACGTCGCGGATTGACCGCGCCGCCGTAGTGTGCATCGGCGGCTGGTTCACCGCTCCAAAGTGCCACCCGGTCCGCGTTACGGCATTCGCGATGACGGATTCGACTATGATCGAGAGTGACTCGGGATCTGTTTGAAGCGGTTGGCATCTCCGGCTATGGCGTACGTATGGAGGGCGTTGTGAGCTACCTGGTCGTTCAGCCGTTTGCCTGGCCGCGTGACGTCGACGGGCCAGCCACCCCGGCGGTTCGTGGTGAAGCCGCGGCCGTGACCCGTCAACTCGCGCCGGGCGAGTGATTAGCGTTCGGTCGCGGATCCCCAGGCGTCTCGGTGGGCGTCGAGTTGTCCGAACCGAGCGTCTCCCGACTTGCCGGGGAGATCATGGCGGTAGGCGATCACTGGACCTTGACAAATTTCAGCCGCGCCAACTCGTACGTCGTCGACAACATCGAGGGCAGCGGCGAACACATCCAGGTCGCGCCTGGCCGTCGTGCCGCGCCGATTCCGTTCGAGCTGGCCAGGATCGTCATTCCGCCGGCCGCGGGTGAAGCGGTTCCGTTCGAGCCCCTTCTTGCTCCAGGGCAGTCGACTACGATCGGTAGCCGACTGTCGCTGAGTGGGACGTGCCGTTACAGAGCATCGACCTTCACCGATCTCTGGGTAGGCATCCGCTCGTGCAGAGCTCGGGACGACACTGACTGTTCTCGTCATGGTTAGTTAGGCGGTGGTCGGCAGCGTTATGGGCAGGCCGGTGACGGGCTGGTTGGTAGGTGCCGAGACGGTGTTGAGCCGGTCGACGAGGTCCGCGGCCAGACTGAGACCGACGCCGGTGAGGTTGTCGGTGAGCTGGTCGACGGTACGGGGTCCGAGGATCACCGAGGCGATGTCGGGACGTGCGACGGTCCAGGCGATGGCGACCGCCGATGGAGGGACGCCCACGAGGTCGGCCACTCGCGTAACTTCGTCGGCGATGTCGAAGCACTCCTCGCGTAGCAGCGTTGTGGCCCAGCTGGCGGCTGTGGGGTTGAAGGCGAGCCACTGGTGAAGCCGGGTTCCTGGGTCGGGTTGCCGGCCTCGTCGGTAGCGGCCGGCGAGCATGCCGCCGGCGAGTGGTCCGTAGGTGAGGGTGCCCAGGCCGTGGCGGGCGCAGGCGGGCAGGATCTCGGCTTCGATCTCGCGTGCGAGCAGTGAGTAGTGGGGCTGAAGGCTGATGAACGGCGTGGTGCCCAGGCGCTGGCTTGCCCACTGGGACTCGATGATCTGGCCGGCGGTGTAGTTGGAGCAGCCGACGTAGCGGACCTTGCCCGAGCGGACGAAGCTGTCGAGGGTCGCCATCGTCTCCTCGATAGGCGTATCCGGGTCCCAGTTGTGGCACTGGTACAGGTCGATGTAGTCGGTGCCCAGGCGACGCAGACTGCCCTCCAGGGCGCGGGTGAGGTGCAGCCGGGACAGCCCGCGGTCGTTGGGGCCGGCCCCCAGCGGGCCGGAACCCTTCGTGGCCAGGACGACCGAGTCGCGCCGCGTGGCGATGGCGCGCCCGACGACCTCCTCCGATCGGCCGCCGGTGTAGATGTTCGCCGTGTCGATGAGGGTGCCGCCCGCGTCGAGGAAGGCGCCGATGATCCGATGTGCTTCCGGTTCGCCGCAGGGCGCGTCCGGACCGACGCCGAAGTTCATCGTTCCGAGCGCCGCTCGGGAGACTTTGAGGCCCGAGCGCCCCAGCAGCGTGTACTGCACGCGACCTCCTCCGAGGATTCGGGGCGACGCCCCGGTTCGATGAGCCACACTATACGGGGCGCCGCCCCGGTTCACGATGGGGTCTGTGGCGATCGGAGCAGGATGGAGGCCATGGGGATTCAAGGCGATGCTCCGGACGCCGGAGGCGCCGAACCGGCTTCGGCTGGCGAGGGGTGCTCGGCCCGTCCGCTGCGCGCGGATGCCCGGCGCAACCGCGAGCGGGTGCTACGCGCCGCGCGTGAGCTGTTCAGCATTGAGGGGCTGTCCGTCCCTCTGGACGAGATCGCGCGCCGAGCCGGTGTCGGCGCGGGCACGGTGCATCGGCACTTCCCAACGAAGGAGACGCTGTTCGCCGCGGTCGTCGTCGACCAGGTGGAGCAGCTCATAGCGGATGTCCGCGCCCTCGCTCAGCAGGCCGATCCCGGCGATGCGTTGGTGGAAATGCTGGAACGCATGCTTGCCGAGGGCGCCGCGAGCCTGCCCCTCAAGGCCGCGCTGGCGGGAACCGACTTCGACATCCGGACCACCGCTCCCGAGGTCGCGGCCCGCCTCCGCGAGACGCTGCGGGCTTTCCTCCAGCGTGCTCAGGATGCCGGCGATATCCGGGGCGACATTGATATCGACGACCTGTTTGCGCTGCTTGCCGGTGCGTTCGCCACTCTGCGCCATGCCGACGCGCCCCCCGACCAGGCCGTGCGCCTCAACACGGTTCTCTTCGACGGGCTGCGCACCAGGCACTGACAACCGGCCAGCCGGGGGCGGAACTTCCGGAATTACCAGGTCGACAGAACGCAGGTTCGATTCTATTGTCGATATTGTCGAGTGGACGGTCGCCGGGTATCGCCCCTGGTCAGTCGACGAGCTCGTCGACGACCTCGCGAAGCGCCATCCTGGTCGGTCGAATGATGCCGGGAAGGACCGAGTCCACCTCGTCGCACGTCGCACGGCCGGTAGGATGTCATCTTCTTCACGCCTTCAGCCGCGGGCCGGGAAGGCGACGTGAGGAGATGGCATGGCCAGTCGTCCGATGCCGGCAACACCCAACCTCAACCAGCTTCGCCGCCGGGCAAAGGAACTGCGCGACGCCGCCCGTGCCGGCGACCCGGCCGCGCTGGAGCGGATCGCCGCCCACGTGGACGAGCGCCCGCAGGGGCCGGTGAGTCTGTCAGTCGCGCAGATGGTTCTCGCCCGCGAGCACGGGTTCGCCAGTTGGCCACGGCTGAAAGCCGAGGTCGAGGCCAAGGCGCTGGACCGAGCCGGACGGGTCGAGGCGTTCCTGACAGCAAGCGTCACCGGTCGCGGCAGCCTGGCAGGACGGCTGCTGGTCGAGTTCGGACTGGGTGCCGGTGACGCGACGCGGGCGTTGCCCGGGGCGCTCGGCAAGGACAGCCCGGCGGTCGTCGAGGCGCTGCTCGCGGCCGGCGCGGACCCGAACACGGTTGGCCGTGATGGTCTGTCCGCTCGACGCATCGCGGTCCGCCGCGGCCGGGACGACGTCGCCGCCGTACTGACCCGGTACGGCGCCGTGGATGACGCCACGGATGCCGATCGGCTACTCGGCGTGTGCCGACGCGGCGACCGTCAGGAGGCGCGTCGGCTGCTCGCCGAGTATCCCGACCTTCCGGGCCGCCTTATCAGAGACGATCACGCGGCGTTCGTGGACGCGGCCGAGTACGCCGGTGTCGGCCCGGTCGCCCTCATGCTCGATCTCGGCTTTCCCGTCGGGGTGTACCGGTCGGTGGACGGCGCGACCGCGCTGCACGCCGCCAGCTACGCCGGCCGTCTCGACGTGGTCCGCCTGCTGCTCGACCGTGGCGCCGACATCGATACCACCGACCGGCAGTGGGGTCGACCCCGCTGGCATGGGCGACGGTCGGCAACGGGGAACGCCCCGCCTACAGCCCGGACGGCGGCTGGCCCGCCACCGTCAGTCTCCTGCTCGCCGCCGGGGCGTCCCGGGACGGTGCGTGGGTCGGGGGAAAGCCGCCCAGCGACGAGGTCGCCGTCCTTCTCGCCCGCTACGGCATCGGCGCGCCCGACGACGACGATTCGTCGTCGGCCGAACCGCCTGCGCCGGCGGCCCGCCGGATCAGCGAGCAGCTGCGCACAGCGTTCAACACCAGCGACGACCAGGCGCTCGCCGACGTGCTGCACCCCGACGTCCGCTGGGGCGGCGGACCAGCCGGCTGCCACAGCCGCGCCCACGTCCTGGAGTGGTACCAGCTGCTACGCGCCCAAGGGGTCCGTGCGACCGTCGAGGAGATGACGGTCCACGGTGACACGATGCGGATGTGCTGACTTCCAGCCATTCGCGCAGCTTGCGGCTGCCGCGCTTCCTCATCGTTCCGCACCGTCGTCTGGCCCGGTCGTGACCATGCATCGGGGCCGGGTGATCAGAATAGTGCTGATCGGTATATCTCGGTATATTGATGACAATCGTTACGACGACGGGCTGCGGCGGCCGGCCAGCCTGCTCATGGCCGACGCCGGGGTCGAGAAGCACGAGCCAGTCCCGAACCGTCGCATCCACGTTGATCGTCGTCATCGTCATACCAAGCAGTCTGCCGATCAGTAGACTGCTTGGCTGACTGTGTCACGGCAACGCATCTGTCGCCGCGTCACGGACCGTGGGATCTTCGTCGTTGTCGGCCCGGTCCCACAACAGGATCGCGGTGGCGGGGTCGTCCGGCCAGTGGGCCGCGATCGCTTCAACGGCCATCCGGCGCACGTCCCGGTGCCGGTCGTTGACGGCCCGGTCATGCAGCCACGACAGCGTGCCGGGATGCTCCCGCCAGTCGGTGACGATCGCCTGCATGGCGACTGAACGAACATCAAAATGAAGGTCGTCGGTGACCCGCTCCCGCAGCAACGCCACGGTGGTCGGATCGTTGCGCCAGCCCGCGACAATCGCCTGGACGGCTGCCCGCCGCACATCCACTCTTTCGTCGTGGACCCCGTGCTCACTCAGCCATGGCAGGTTCGCAG
>NZ_CAUVXP010000246.1:0-5774 GCF_963555955.1 Protofrankia sp. Cas3 | reverse complement strand
AAGACGGCCGAGCTTGGCAGAAGCAGCAGCGCGCTTCGGGCGTGTTCGCATTGGCGAACCGGCCGCAGTCAGGTCGCGGTCTGGCCGTCAACCACCTAGGCCGACCGATGGTCAGCCAGTACGCGGTCGACCACTGCTCTGGCGCCGGGCGCGTGGGCCCTGCCCCGCGCCCATCCGGCAAGGTCCGTCGGCGGGCCTACACCGTCGCACCGCTGGTCACCTCACGCGGGTTTCACACCGACGCAGCGTCGGGACACCGCCGGCCGCCGCGCCGAAACGTGGTGCGTAGACTGCGCCCAGTGCGAAATAGGGTGCGGCTAACACGGGGGACGTCATGAGCGCGCGCGACCACCAGATCACTGTTAGGCCGTTAGACGTGGCTGCAGGCGAGGCCGGCGATCTCGCGGCTGAACTACGCGAACTTATGCTCGCCGACAACCCGCCGATTACTGCCGAGCTGAACCGGGCCGACCCACGGGCGCAGGATTTTGGCGCCCTTCTGGTCGTGACCGCGCCGCTGCTCGCCCCAGCCCTCACCGCCATCGCGCATGGCCTGGGACGGTGGTTGGCGAAACACAACGACGCCAGCGTGGAGGTAAGCGACGGCAGCCGGACACTGACGGTCCGGCATATCAGTGGCCGCGGCGCGAAGGAATTGGCCAGCCAGCTGGCTGAGATCTTCGACGAGAGCGCGGGAAGCTGACCGAGGGACATGCCGCCGCACGATCGACGCAGCCGGTTCGCCGCCATCCTGCTCGGCGCGTCCACTTGGCCTCACTGGCCCGGTCTCGACTCCGCCGCCTTCGCCGGATCCCATCGACTCGTCCGGGACTATCTGCGGACCGGCCTTGGGGTCGCCGACCGGCACGTGCTGGACCTGTTCGATCACGGCGACCCGCCCAACGACCTGACCCGCGCAATCGCAGATTTCCTCGCGACGGTGAGCGCGAGCGAGCCGGAGGCTCTCCTCGTCTACTACGCGGGGCACGGCCAGACGGTCGACGGCGGCTACCGGCTGACCGTCGCCTATTCGAGGCAGGACCAGCCCGCCGGGTCGACCCTGTCGGTTGCCGATCTCGCCGAGGCCATCCGGCCGGCCGGACGCCTCGCCCGCACTTACCTCGTGTTGGATGCCTGTTTTTCGGCCGCCGCGGTCGGAGCCTTCACAACAACAATCAGCGGCCGAGGAGTTGCCCTTCTTGCCTCGGCCAGCCGCGACGACGCCTCCGTCATCCCGGTCGGCAGCGCCTCGACGGTTTTCACCGAAGCCCTGATCAGCGTTCTGTGTCGGGGTGACCCGAACCTGGGCCGGCAGCTCAACCTCCGGGAGGTGCGTGATCTAGTCTCCGACGAGGTCCAGGCCCGCGGTGACGAGGAGCTGGCCAACCCGGAGATACACCAGCCCTCCCAGGCAAACGGGCCTATCGCCGAATTGCCTGTCTTCCCCAATCCGGGCTACGGCTTCGCCTACGATGGTGCCCACACCGGCGACGAGATCGCCTGGTGTTCGGTGGCCTCCCAAGCCGACACCGCCGACAAGGCGTTCGAGGACGCGATCCAGGGTTTCACCAACCGGTATCCTGTGCAGATCGATCGAGAGATACCCTGGCGGCTCGGCGATCGCGACGTGCTCGACAGTCAGTCAGTGCTGGCGTCCAGCCGGGTCTTCCAGGAGGCCGTGGAGAAGGTCTGCCGGGCTACTCTGGCATTCTTCGACCTGACCGGATTTGAGCCCGGGGTGATGCTGTTGCTCGGTATCCGGTCAGTGGTGCGGCGAGGTGTGACGATCTGCTCGGTGACCGATTTCGACACGTCTTTCGAAAAGCTCCGCCTGCCGTTTCTAATTCGTGAGATAAATATTACCGGCCACGCCCGACCGGCGACTGGCCCCGCGCCCGAGGAGATTCTTGGCGAGAAGGCCCTATCCGGTCTCCGTCAGCTACGCAACTCCCCGCAGACCTATACCGATCTGCCGACCTTCGAACCGATTCGGCGGATGTCGTCGGACCCGAAGTACACCTACGGCGCCGGTGGCCCTACCATCCCATACGACCGCCGCGTACTGCTGCTGTGCTCATTCGGCGACGTGTATTTTGCGGATAACTGGGGCAACATCAAGCAACGACTGACAAGCAAGATCGTTGGTCAGGCAACCCTGACGGGCGCCATCGTCAACGGGACCGTCGCCATCGAGCGTAGCGTGGACATCGTGTCACCGCAGATCGTTTCAGGCAGCCTGTTTGAGGCGATCCGGCTGACCGACTTCTGCCTGTGCGACCTCACCGACTGGAGCCCGAACGTATTGTTCGAACTCGGTGTCCGACTCGCCTCCAACTCCTTGGATCCGGTCGTCATCCTTGACCAGCGGGACGGTGGCCCCCCTCAGGACGGCCGCGCCTACGGGGGTGCCGAGCGCATGGGCCGGATACGGGAGCAGTGCGAGCTGCTGACGGGAATCATTCCGGTGATCCGTTACACGGTGAACTCCTGGCCGGACTACGATCAGATGATGCAGCGGCACTTGGAGTTCCGCGCTAGTGCCAGCGCGCTGTCCACCCGGACATGGGCAGCCAGCGGCACGCTGCCGCCCGGCGCGGTCTACCGGCTGGCGTGGCGGCACGCGGACGCCGTCCAGGAGCCGAGCGGCGTGCAGGTACTTGACCTGCTCCAGGACGCGGCCCAGCGGATCAGCATCCGGACCGAGCAGGGCAGCCGGCCCTTCGTCTTCCCGCCCACCCATCCGCTGGCTCGGCTGGCCGAGCTCAACGCGCGGGAGAACCTCGCCGCCGCCTGGCTGTACCTGCACCACCGGCTCGGCGCCGACGCGCTCGCCGACCCCGCACTGGCCGAGACATTCCGCTCGATCAGCGAGACGCTCTCCAGCGCACTCGCCGACTCGACCGACCAGCGTGACCAGGAGCTGCACGCGCAGGTGATCAGCCAGCTCCGGCTGCTGGACGGACCGGCGTCATGAACCGCGAGGCGCTACTCAAGGACGCCGTCGCCGCCAAGAACCGGGCGAGGGTGGAGACCCAGCTGGAGCACCTCGATGAAGCCGAGGACATCCTGACTAGGCTGATTGATAGCGTACAGAGCTTCCTCGAGGAGGATGAGGTCCTTTTGCTCGACGAGAACCGCTCAGCCGATCCGCTCTACTCCAGCACGCTGAGCCGCTCCCTCGTCGCCCACCTCGCTGACGCCTACGGAATGCTCGGTGGTATCCGTTGGAGGCACGGGAATCTGACCGGCGCACTCCACAGCTATGAACAGGGCCGGCACTACGAGCAGGACCGCCGATACGCCATCGAGGACTCCTACAACCTGACGAACAGCCTCGTACTCCAGATTTTGATCGCTCCGGATATGCTGTCGGTAAAGCACGAGGAGATCGATAAGGCGTACGACGCGGTACTCCATCAAGCCGCCGGCAACCGGCGCAGACAATGGTGGGCCTGGGCCGACTGCGCACTGCTCGCCGTGCTCGCTGGCAGGCCGGAGGAGGCGCTCGGCGCCTACGCTCAGTTCCGGAACTGTAATCCGCGCGGCAGTGACTACCGTTCGGTCCTGCGCGTCCTGGACGCCTGCCTGGACATCGTCGGCACGGTGAACAGGCCGATCGCCGAGCTGCTCGATCGTGTCATCACCGGCTTGCGATTCGACCTAGGTCACCTTGACGAGCTAGACGGACCGCGGCCAGCTCCGACCGTGCCCGGCCGCACCACCTGATGTCTGCGGGCGCTGTTACGCTCCGCTTAGGCGAGCCATGGTGGCGTCGGGCTGCTGCCGGGCTCGCAGACGCAAATGAGACGAGCACGTCCCAGCCCAGAGCGTGTCCGGCCCCAGGTCAACCAGCACGGGAACGCTGAACCGGGACCCGACGGAAACAGCGGGCGGCAAACCACGGCTGCCGCGGCGCGGACCGGCCGGCTGGCGGCGACGGAACAGCTGGGCGCCTCGGCTCCTGCCAGGCGCAGAACGTCGCCGCTCCGACCTCGGCCGGTACCCGTCCCGGGCGCGGATCAGTATTTATGGAAGGTGGTTTCTAGCGACCGTCGCAACGCGGACTGTTTTGGTCATCCTGCCAGGGCGGTCGTGAAGACCTCGGCGGGTGTGCGCCAACCGAGGACCGCGCGCGGCCGGTTGTTGAGCCGTTCCTCGATCGCGGCGAGCGCCGCGGCGTCGTGCTTGGTCAGGCCGCTGCCCTTGGGCAGGTACTGGCGCAGCAGGCCGTTGGTGTTCTCGTTCGTGCCGCGCAGCCACGGGCTCGCGGGCGGAGCGAAGTAGACGCCGTCGGCGAAGTGGCCGGCGAGCCGGTCGTGGCGGGCCATCTCCGAGCCCTGATCCCAGGTGAGCGTCCACCGCGCCGCGGCCGGTAGCCCGTCCAGCAGCGGGATCATCGCCGCGAGCAGCGCGTCTGCGCCGTGCCCGTCGGGCAGGTGGACCAGCTTGAGATAGCGGCTGCGCCTGTCCACGAGCGTCCCGACGGCGGAGCGACTGCCCCGGCCGATGACCAGATCGCCTTCCCAGTCCCCGATCCGGCTACGCGCCTCGACGACGGCCGGGCAGCGGTCGATCAACAGCGCCGGGGCGACGAACCGCGGACTGCGCCGGTCAGGCCGCCGCCGGCGCTGACGCAGCGGCCGGCCAGTGCGCAGCCGCCGCGTCAGCTCGCGCGACAGCCCAGCTCGGCCGCCCTGGTAGAGCGCCTGGTGGATCGTCTCGTGACAGACATGCCAGTCGGGCCGGCCCCTCATCGACCTCCACGCCGGCGGGCGCTAGAAAGGCTCTACGCTCGGCCGCGTCCTCGAATGGGACGCGCCCCGGTCGATGGGCGGGATCCGGACTCGATAAGTGGCAGGGGCAACTATCGATGAAGTTCGCCCACTCGCTGCGTCTGCGGACGCCTGCTCGAAGCATCGCACGAGTAGAACGGCGACTTGTACGGCCGCGAATGCGTAAACGCGACTAACGCCGCCCGATTGAGTGATCGCGTCAGAAGTTGGCACCGTCTGTCAGCGAGAATGGGCGCCGGCCTGCGGCCACGGGCATAGGGGAGGAGCGGCTGTAAACGTACTTCTAACGGGGCTTCGCCCCAGCCCGACGAGGCGTGTGCCGCTCGGCTGCCGCTGCGGGCTCCGGCTGGCGGTTGACGGCGCCCAGGTGGGCCCCGTGGGTGGTACCGCTCATGCGGCGGTGGTTAGCTGAAAAGCCTCCGTCCGACCGGAGCTTGCCATGACGCTACCGCGCACCGTGGCCGATGTCCTGTCCGACCACGTGACCTTCGAGGTCGAGTGCATCGACCGGATGTACCTCAACGTGTACGTCCCGCAGTTGCAGTTCCCCCTGGGGCTGGTGGGGTTCGTGCACCGCCAGCTGGGGCTACCGGTCGCCTCCACCGCGGGCCTGTCCAGTTTTTTGGCTCAGACAAGATTTTCGTAGCTGAAGATCGGATCTGGTGGGTGTGGGGCTCCGGAATCCCGATTCGGGCGGTGACCTGGGCGTTTGCCTGCCGGACGGGGTCTGTGTCGGGCAGGCTGGATGGTCATGGTGTGGTCGCTGCTCTACGCCCTGACGCGGAACACTCTCGGGGTGATGGTGCTCCGCGTGCGCAGGAACGCTGCGAACGAGGTGGAGCTCCTCGTCCTGCGCCATCAGATGGCGGTGCTGCAACGGCAGGTCCACCGTCCGGCGCTGGAGCCGGCGGATCGGGTGATCCTCGCAGCCCTGTCCCGGCTACTCCCCCGGGCCCGCTGGGATTCGTTCTTCGTCACGTC
>NZ_CAUVXP010000245.1:0-5990 GCF_963555955.1 Protofrankia sp. Cas3 | reverse complement strand
TTCTCAGGTCGAACACTCGGCCTGCACGGCGGGCGGCGCGTGCACCAAGGGGTCATGGCAGGTACTCAGTTCTCAGTCACCGGTACGGGCCATCCATGCCGCACTGCTCAAGAACGGGAACGTGCTGCTCGTCGCGGGGTCGGGCAACGACCCCAACCAGTTCGCGGCCGGTACCTTCAAGTCATCGGTGTGGAATCCGACCACGGGCGCTTTTGCCGATGTTCCGACGCCGGCCGACTTTTTCTGTACCGGACATGTCCAGCTCTCCGACGGTCGCCTGCTGGTGATGGGGGGGAACAAGGCATACCCGACCGCGGACCATGGCTATGAGGGCATCAAGTCCTCGTATACCTTCGACCCGACGACGAATCAGTACGTGCGGGTGAACGATCTCAACACCGGTCACTGGTACCCGTCCGCGACGGAACTCGGTAACGGTGACGTGATTTCGCTGGGCGGGCTGGACGAGAACGGCAACGGCTCGGTCGAGGTCGAGCGTTTCTACAACACCGCCGGGAGTTGGAACACGCCGCGGCCGACCCAGACCTATCGTTTCTGGGGTCTTTACCCGTCGATGATTCTGCTGCAGGACGGGCGGCTGTTCTACACCGGCTCGCACGTCTTCGGTAACAACGTCAGCGACGGGCCCGGAGCCAACCTCTACAACGTGGACTCCGGTCAGGTCACCAATGTGCCGGGACTCCGCCTGAAGGACCAGCGGGACCAGTCGATGTCGGTCCTGCTGCCACCTGCGCAGGCCCAGCGGGTCGCGACCTTCGGCGGTGGGAACATCGAGACCAACGTCGACGCGAACAACACGACGGATCTCATCGACCTGTCCGGAGCGAATCCGACCTACGTCCCCGGCCCGAACCTGCTGACCGGCAAGATGTATGTGTCCGCGGTCATCCTCCCGGATGGAAAGGTGTTCGAGACCGGCGGTGGCCTGCATAACCGGGCGGATCCGGTGTACGAGGCGTCGATGTACGACCCGGTGGCGAACACCTTCACGCCGATGGCGACCGATCCGGTGCCGCGGACGTACCACTCGTCGGCACTCCTGCTGCCCGATGGCCATGTTCTCGCGATTGGGAACAATCCGGGCGACGGTTCTTTCGACATGCGGGTATCGATCTACACGCCGGCATATCTGCTGAACGGGGTCCGGCCGACGATCACGGCGGCCGCGGCGCAGTGGGCTTACGGTTCGAGCCAGCCGGTGGGCACGACGTCCAATGTGACCATCAAGTCCGCGCAGTTGATTCGACCGGCGGCGGTGACCCACTCCTCGGACCCGAACCAGCGCTCGGTCGACCTGCCCATCACGGTCAACAAGAACGGTCAGCTGACGGTGTCCCTGACCGCGAACCCGAACATTGCTCCGCCAGGCGATTACATGCTGTTCGTCACTGATGTCAACAACATTCCGTCAGTCGCCCGTTGGGTGCATGTGGGATGAGGCTGGATACCGGAAGGAGCAGAGCCGTCATGGTCAGTGAATCGGGTCGACATGTCCGTGTGCTCAGGCAGAGCATGGTTGCCGTGTTGCTGACGGTCGTGGTCACGGCGGTGGGAACGACCGATGCGGGGGTTTCCAGCGCGGCTCCGAGCCCGCGGCCGACCGTGGCCGCTCAACGGGTGACGCCCGCACCCGCTGTGCGGCTTCCCAGCGAATACGTCGATGGGTGCGACCACCACTACGGGTCGCCGACGCAGTGCGTTCCGGTGAATTTTCCGCCGGGTACCCGTAATCGCTGCCAGTGGCTGCGGCAGCACGGCCTGGGTTCGATTCCCGTGTCCAAGCGGGATCAACTCAAGCTTGACACGAACGGGGACGGCGTGGCCTGCGGGCCCGGGGACGCCTGAAGTTCAGGTGACCTGACGTACAGGTGAACAGTCGTCGTGCTGATCCGGTCGACAGGTTGGATCAGCACGACGACTCACGATTCCAGGAAAATGATGATGAGAGACAGGGCTGTGGGGAATCTTGGCAGAGCCGGGAATTCAGTGTCGAAGGCGGCCTGGCTGGTCCTTGGGTGCACGCTTGTGGTGGCGGCGTGCTCGTCGAGTCGTGTGTCGGATGCCGGCACCTCCCCTCCCGGCGCTGCGACTACCGCGCCTGGGGCGACCGCTGCTGGGGCAGTCGGTGCCGGAGCGCCCGGCGCCGGCGTGTCCCCGGCGACCGGGCCGGCGCCCGGGGTGGGACAGTCCGGCCCCAGCCTGTCCGCCGGCCCCCAGGCCGTACCAGCGGCGCCGGGCACACCGGGTGACCTGAGCGCGGCGGAGTTGGTCAGCCAGCTCAAGGATGCCGGGCTTCCGGTGACGTCCACGATCGTCTATACCGTTGCAACGGATAGTGAGCATCTGTTGGGCGCGCCGGGCGGCTACATCTCGAAGGCCGCGTTTGTCGACAGTCGTATTCCCAGCGCCGGACTCCCCGACACGAGCCCGGGAAGCGTCTGGTTGGGCGGCAGCGTAGAGGTCTTCCGAACTCCCGCCGAGGCGCAGCGGCGACAGCAGTTCCTCACGTCACAGGCGTCGGACCCCGCCAAGGCCGAGTACGTCTATGTACGCGGGCCCGTGCTTCTGCGGGTGTCCCACACGATCGACGTCACGTACGCGGATGGCTACAGCAAGATCTTTCAGCGCACGGGATGACGACAGCTGTTTGCTCACAGACCCGATTACCGTCTGGCGCCGATTCGGTCGACAGGGCATCCTCCTGATGCCCCGCAGCAGCAGCCCCGTAAGCTGTCGCTACTGATCTCGATCAGACGGGACCTGACTGTGACTGCAGCAAAGTTTCCTCGTACCGGCCCCGCGTCCATCGTCCTTCTTTCCTGCGTAGCCCTGACCGCTCTCGCTCTGGCTGCTTGTCAGCCTCTGACTGCGACATCGTCCAAGCAGGGGGAGCCCGGGCCGGCTCCTGCGCGGTCATCCCTACCACCGGTTGCCATGGCGTCGGCTGCCGGTGGAGTCGGTCGACCGGCGGTCAGTCCAACGACCACGGTTAAACCGCCGGTAGCACCTCAGTCGACGACGGCACCGTCCGCGCGACCAGTGCTTGCATCGGCGACGCAGCCAACCCCCGTGTCGGCGACTTCAGCCCCGGTCGCACCGCCACGAAGCGCCAACAGCTCCGGGAAGCTTCTTTTCGGGCTCGGCCCGGCCCTGGACAGCGATGCGGCATCACCGATCGCCGGCGGACTCGGCATGTTCACGACCTGGTACAACTCACCCGGCGACCTCGGATTCATGCGGGACTGGGCGAGTAACAGAATTCCGCAGACCTACGCCTCGGGCCGTTCGATTCATCTCGTGGTGTGGCTTGATGGAACCGGAAATGTCGGCACCACGCAGACCTCCCACGGGCCGGCCTGTGGTCGTGACTACCCCCTGTCCGGGGCTTTTCTCGACGATGTCCGCCAGCTCGCCACGATTTTCAAGGGTGCAGCCGGTGGTCCACCGCTCTATGTCACGCTTTTCACGGAATTCCAGACCTACGCCTGTCAGACCAACGCCTGGGCGGTCAGCCCCGAGGTGACCAACTACTACCTCGCGCTTAAGGACAAGTATCTGGCGGCAATGTCGATCCTGCACTCCGTGGCCCCGAATTCCAAGGTCTCCCTGGGATGGGGAGGCTGGCAGGCCCGCTACGACGACCCGAGCATCGGTGGCGGCCGGTCCATGTTCCCCTATTTCGCGGACGTGATGCGTCAGTCCGACTTCCAGAGCTTCCAGGCGATGCAATCGGACTCGAATAGCCAGGATATCCTGGACATGACGCGCATACTCGGCCAGTACGGCCCGGTCATGGTTTCGCACTTCAAACCCGACAACGGAAACCAGAACACCTGGACCAGCGACCTGAAAGCCCTTTTCACCGACGATTATATTCGTCAGGCGACATCCATGGGCCTGTTCGCACTCAGTTTCATGGACCAGGTAAATCTTGCCGCCAACCCGAGCGCGCTGACTCTGGTGCGGTCCGGAATCGACAAATACGGCGTTCCTGCCGCTAAGTGAACGAGCTGGCGCGGAGCTCCCAGCGCCAGGCTTGGACTGTCCGCCTCGCGGGGCGGACAGTCCGAACGCCAAAGCATTAGATGATCATGTTGGTTGTGTTCGTCTACTCGCTGGTGCGTTGGTAGGTGGTGGGTCGTCCGCTCCGCGCAGACCTGGTGTGCTAACATTTTGTCATGACAATAACGATGGGGATTCGGGAAGTAACCCGGCAGACCTCGAAGGTGATCCATCGAGCCGCGGCCGGGGAAACCGTGCTCATCACAGAGCATGACCGGCCGATCGCGATGCTCGTCCCGCTGCCCAGCACCGGTGATCCGGCAGTCGACGAACTCATTCGTGCGGGCAAACTGACGCCGGCGAGCAACCCGGGAGGAATCGCTGCACTGTTGGCGATCAGACCGGCCGCTGCGAGCCACGGTGGCGACACTGCCGAGGTCGTGTCCGAGCTGCGTGCGGACCGCATGTGATCTACCTGGACAGTTCGGCGATCGTCAAGCTGGTTCGACAGGAGTCCGAGACCGACGCGTTACGGGCGTGGCTGGCGGCGAATCCGATGCCGCTGACCGCGTCCGCGCTGGCGCGGACCGAAGCCACCCGGGCGCTCATCCGCACCGAGCCTGCTGCGCTGCCGGTGCTGCGCGCGGTGTTCGCCGTGCTCCATCAGAAGCCGATCACAGACGCGGTCCTCGACGCGGCCGCGACGCTACCCGACGCGATGTTGCGCAGCCTCGACGCGATCCACCTCGCCACCGCCGAGGAACTGGCACCCGCACTCACCTGGTTCGTGGCCTACGACAAGCGGTTGGTGCAAGCCGCCCGGTCACGTGGCCTGCCCGTCGCATCACCGACCTGACGGCAGGCACGCCGTCGACACATCACCCGATCATGACTGGCGGACGGCTGCAGGCGAGGGCGCTCTTAGCCGAGCTCGGATGCCGAGCGCGCACCCCGCTCCCGTAGCCAGGGCACGAGAGCGCTCGCACCGCTGCGCTGCGCGGCATCGAGTGGCGTCAGATCGTCCCAGCCGACCCAGTTCAGCTCGGCCCCCCGCGCGAGCAGCAATGCCGCCGCCGATCACAGACCCCGGCGCCTCAAGGTCGGCTCCGGCGTCCAGCAGGCATGCTGGTACGGCAGGCATGGAACCCCCTGGTCAGTTACAGACCGTCGAGAACTCCATGATTGACCGGCCGTGCCTGCATCCGTTCGGTCCCTCATCGACGTCCCGGTACCGCGCCTATTGCCGATCGTTCTTGACGATGTGAATCTGATGCTCCTGCCACAACAGCAGATTCACATCGTTCCCAAGGAGCGTCCGGCAACAGGGGCGCGACGCCGCGTTCCCTCGTGCCGGGCGCTCTCAGGTGAGAAGAAGTTTCATGAGTCCGCGCCCGTCCACCCAGGTGTCGTTCACATCGGCGAAGCCGTTGCCGGACCACCGCAGGATGCGTACCGCCGTGTTGCAGACCGCCGGAAAGGTCGTTATCGCGGTGCCGTCGCAGGTGAACGGATGCGCCATCACGTTCGAACGGTCCCGCGTCGCCCTGAGCGCGGCTGTCAGGTCGGTGGACGTCGGCGCTGACATCTCGGCGAGCAGCGACCGCACGACCAGGACGGTTGAGAAGGACGCCTGCGACAACGGCGACCGCTGGGCCTCGGACACCCGCGCCCGGAACGCCTCGGCATCCTGGTCGCCACCGGATGTCCCGACGGGAAGGTAGCCCGAGGCGAAGTAGAGGTTCCCGGCGTTTGGCCCGGCTGCCCGTGCCACGGCCGGGGAGGCGCAGGAGCCCACGAAGTACATCGGTGTTTTGATCTTGAGCGTCCCTGCGACCTGGGCTATCCGTTCGCAGGACTGGGCGGGGAAGACGACGATGATCGCGTCGGGATCGCCGGCGGCGACGGCGCTGACGGCCGGCGCGAAATCGGCCGTATCGACCTTCTCTTTCGTCAGCTTGGGATCCGAT
>NZ_CAUVXP010000244.1:0-6036 GCF_963555955.1 Protofrankia sp. Cas3 | reverse complement strand
CGCTACGCCTGTTCGGCCGATACTACGATCGCAGACATCGCCTCGTCTTCGGCTGACCTCGATCATTCTTCGGTGCGGAGCAGGCCCACGACGGTGACGGGACGCCGGTGGGGTAGCCTCGGGAGACTGCCGCACACGCGGCATCATCATCACCTTCTTCCGGCGGAGTGTTCTCGTGTCTTCGGTGTGTGACGTCTGCGGCAAGGGGCCGGGCTTCGGTATGTCGGTCTCCCACTCCCACCGGCGCACCCGGCGGCGCTGGAACCCCAACATCCAGACTGTGCACGCGCTCGTGGGCAAGACGCCCAAGCGCCTCAACGTGTGCACCTCCTGCATCAAGGCCGGCAAGGTGACCAGGGCATAGCCGCCGCCGGTGGCGCGCTGGCGGCGTTGCGCCAGGACCAGGCGTGGTCGACCGGGCCGATGCCGGCGCCGAGCGCGAAGCCGGCCGCCACCGCACCGGTGACGTAGGCCTTGGCCGCCCGCACCGCGTCGGGTACGTCCGACCCGCGGGCCAGGAATGACGCGACCGCGGACGCGAGGGTGCAACCGGTGCCGTGCGTGTGCCGGTTGTCATGTCGTGGTGCCCGGAGCAGGACGGTCTGTCTGCCGTCGGTGAGCAGGTCCACGGCGTCGCCGCGCAGGTGACCGCCCTTCACCAGCACCCAGCGTGGCCCGAGGGCGAGCACCGCCCGGGCTGCGGCCGGCATGTCGTCCTCGTCGTGCACGGCGACGCCGGTGAGCAGCTTCACCTCGTCCAGGTTCGGGGTTACCACGGTCGCCACCGGCAGTAGCCGGGTCCGGACGGTATCGACGGCCTCGGGCGCGAGCAGTGGATCGCCGTGCTTGGACACCCCGACCGGGTCGACCACGACCGCAACACCCCCGTCGGCGAGGTCTGCCAGCTCAGCTGCCACGGCCGCCACGATCCGCGGTGACGACAGCATCCCGGTCTTGACCGCGTCGACACCGATGTCGTTCACGACCGCCCGGATCTGCGCGACGACGGCCTCGGCCGGCAGGTCCCACACCCCGTGCACCCCCAGGGAGTTCTGGGCCGTCACCGCGGTCAGGGCGCTCATCCCGTGGACGCCGAGAGCCACCATGGTCTTCAGGTCAGCCTGGATGCCGGCGCCGCCGCCGGAGTCGGAGCCGGCGATCGTCAACACCCGGGGCGGGGACTCGGCAGGCAGGACCATGGCAGGCGGAATCCTGGTGGACGGGGACACGGGCGCCACGCTATGCCCGAACCCGGCCGCGTCAACAGCTGAATCAGTGGCTGAAATGGTCCCAGCCCCGTGCCGGACCCGCGGTACCATCCGGCGCCGGTCCGTCGCGGTGCGGGCCGCGCAGGTCCGGCGGGATGCCCTCGCCGACGAGCCGCACCTCTGGCCGGCCGCCGGCCGACCCGACCGGGAGCGTTCTGCCGATCACCGCCACCCCCGGCGGCGGGTCCACGCCCGCCGGCAGCGTCCCGACCAGGCCGTGGTCCTCGCCACCGGTGAGCAGGTGTCGCACCTCGACACCGGGGACGAGCGCCCTCAGTGCGGCCACATCCACCTCGAACACGACCCCGGACGCGCCTGCCACGTGCCCGAGATCGGCGAGCAGCCCGTCGCTGACGTCCACCAGCGAGGTGGCCCCCGCATGTGCCAGCGCAGGTCCGGCCGAATACGGCGGCGACGGACGGCGGTGGGCGGCCACCAGCGGACCATCGCGCACGCCGGCCAGCAGGAGCTCCAGGCCGGCGGCGGAGCGGCCCACCGTACCGGCGAGCACCACCACGTCGCTCGGCCGTGCGCCGGCCCGCGTCAGCGGCGTACGGCCCGCGAGCTCCCCCAGCGCGGTCACGGCCAGGCATACCTCGCTCGCACTGACCATGTCACCGCCGACCACGACCGCGCCGACCAGCGCGCACTCGTCACGCAGACCGTCAGCCACCCCGTCGACGATCTCGATCGGAGTGGACGGTGGACAGGCGAGCCCGATCAGCAGCGCGGTGGGCGTGCCTCCCATCGCCGCCACGTCCGCGAGGCTCTGGGCGGCGGCCTTGCGGCCCACGTCGTACGGGGAGGACCAGTCGAACCGGAAGTGCCGCCCCTCGACCAGCAGGTCCGTGGTGGCGATCACAGAACCCGAGGGTGTCGGGACCACTGCGGCGTCGTCACCAGGACCCGCGGGTGGGCCAGGCGCCCCCAACCGGGTCACCACACGGGCGATCAGACCAAATTCCCCTGCGTCAGAGACACTCACGAGGGCCGATTGCCTGTTACCTTCTGTCGGCCCGTTGTTCTGAGCGACGGGTTGTCGGCGTCCGACGAGGGAGCGTCTGTGGTCCACGCGTACATCCTCATCCAAACTGAGGTTGGAAAGTCCTCCTCGGTGGCCAAGGAGATCGAACAGATCCCCGGGGTCACCCAGGCAGAGGACGTCACCGGCCCCTACGACGTGATCGTGCGCGCCGAGGCCGCCAGCGTCGATGAGCTGGGAAAACTGGTCATGTCACGGGTGCAGGCGGTCGATGGCATCACCCGGACCCTGACGTGTCCGGTGGTTCACTTCTGACCCGGCCGACGGCGGTGCGATCATGGCCCTTCGCGCTGCCGGCGGCCCGAACCGGTGGCGTGGGCCGTGCACGGATCACGGACTCCCCCGCCCTGATCCGACGGGTGTCCGTCACTCGCATGATGGCCAGGATCTCGATCCCGGCCATCATGCGAGCCAGTGTCATCATCATCGTGATTTTAGTCACATCCTGCGCGGGCTCCCCGGGTCCGGTCACGGTCACCCTGGCGCCCGACCCGGCCGGCAGCGAACGGGCCGCCTGCGTGAACCTCGTTGCGGCCCTGCCGTCCTCACTGGGGGCGGGTCTGGGTCGGCGCGAGGTCAGACCGGCCTCGCCGTTCGTCGCCGCCTGGGGTTCCCCGCCCGCGGTCCTGTCGTGCGGGGTTCCCGGGGTCGCTGCGGGCTATCGACAGGACGTGACCCTCGCGGTGGTCGACGACGTCGGCTGGTTCGCCGAGGATCGCGGTGCCAGCGTCCGCTACTCCACGCCGACCCGACGTCCCCAGGTCGTGCTCATCCTGCCCGCGTCCGTGCAGGCGTTCGACGTCCTGGTCACGCTCGCCGGTCCGGTCCGCGACGCCACCAGGGCGACGGTCGCCTGACCCGCCGCCCAGTCACCGCCGCCCAGTCACCGCAGCCCGGTGCCGCGACGTACCGCCGACTCGATCAGCCGGTCCACCAGCGCCCGGTAGTCCAGACCGCTGGCACCCCACATCTGCGGAAACATCGAGGTCGGGGTGAACCCGGGCATGGTGTTGACCTCGTTGACGACGATCGAACCGTCCGGGCACAGGAAGACGTCCACCCGCGCGAGACCCGCGCAGTCCAGCGCAGTGAACGCGCGCAGGGCAAGATCGCGAATCCTGGCGGCGACGGCGACGGGGATGTCGGCCGGAACGTCGAACCGGACCGCTCCCGACAGGTACTTGGCGTCGAAGTCGTAGAACCCGGCTGAGGATGTCACCGTCACCTCGGCCGGGACGCTCGCCTCAGGCTCGCGGCCGGCCAGGCCCTCCAGCACCCCGCACTCGAGCTCACGGCCGGCGACGGCGGCTTCGACAAGCACCTTCGGGTCGACCGCGCGGGCCGCCTTCAGCGCGGTCTCCAGGTCATCCCACGCGTCCACCCGGCTGATGCCGATACTTGAGCCGCCCCGGGCCGGCTTGACGAACACAGGCAGGCCCAGCCGTTGCCGGTCGGATGCCGTGATGGTCTGTCCCCCGCGCAGCACCACCACGGGCGCCACCGGCAGCCCCGCGGCCGCAAGCAGGGTCTTCATGTGCTGTTTGTCCATGGCCGCGGCGCTGGCGAACACGCCGGAGCCGACGTAGGGCACGCCGGCCATCTCCAGCAGCCCCTGCACGGTGCCGTCCTCGCCGAAGGGCCCGTGCAACAACGGGAACACGACGTCGACCTCGCCGAAACCGTCGTCGCCGAGACCGAGGCTCCGCAGGCCGTCCTCGCCGAGACCGAGGCTCCGCAGGCCGTCCTCGCCGAGACCGAGGCTCCGCAGGCCGCCCGCGGTGGGGTCACCCGGCAGGGCCACCGGTATCCCGGTGCCCTCGACGCTCGGCAGCACGCCGGAACGGACCTGGAGCGCCGCCGGATCACCCGAACCGAGCACCCAACGGCCGTCCGGGGTGATACCGACGGCCACAACGTCATAACGCCGCGGGTCCAGGGCCGCCAGCACGCTGCCGGCGGACACGCACGAGATCGCGTGTTCGGTGCTGCGTCCGCCGTAGATGACGGCAATCCGGGTCCTGCGCGCGGTGCCGGGCATGGACCGGACCCTAACCGATGCTCGGCCGCCTCACCGTGACCCCGACGCCGCGCAACCGGCGGCGACGGCTCCGGTGATCGCTCAGGCGCTGGGGGCGCGGTGCTCGCGGCCTGGTTCGCGGCTCATCAGTTCCTTGACCGCGTCCATCGGCGCAAGGCCCTCGTAGATGACCCGCTCCACCTGCTCAGTGATCGGCATTGCGACGCCCAGTGACCGGGCCAGACCCAGGATGGGCCGGCAGGAGCGGACGCCCTCGGCGATCTGAACCTGCTGGATGCTGGCCGTCGCCAGGGTCATGCCACGGCCGAGCTTCTCACCGAAGGTGCGGTTGCGCGACAGCGGCGACGAACAGGTGGCCACCAGGTCACCCAGGCCGGCGAGGCCGGCGAACGTCAGCGGATCGGCGCCCATGGCGACGCCGAGCCGGGCCATCTCGGCCAGCCCCCGGGTGATCAGGGAGGCGACCGAATTGGTGCCGAACCCCATTCCCTCGAGCATGCCTGCGGCCAGTGCGATCACGTTCTTGACAGCGCCGGCGAGCTCACAGCCGATCAGGTCGGAGTTGGTGTACGGGCGAAGGTAGGACGTCCAACAGGCCCCCTGCAGATCGATCGCGGTCTGCTCGCAGCGGCTCGCCACGACGGTGGCCGCCGGCTGCTCGGCCGCGATCTCACCTGCCAGGTTCGGACCGCTGACCACCGCGATCCGGTCCGGACCCGCGCCGGTGACCTCCCTGACGACCTCGCTCATCCGGCGGCGGGACTCGCCCTCGACGCCCTTGATCAGGCTCACGTACACCGCGGACGGCGGGACCAGTGGCGCCCAGCGAACCAGGCAGCCACGCAGGGCCTGGGACGGCACCGCGAGCACGACCAGATCGGCCCCGCGGAGCGCGTGTGCGGCATCCCCGGTGGCGCTGACCTGGTCAGGCAGGGTGAGTCCGGGCAGGTAGCGGGGGTTGACATGATGGTGGTTCACCGCCTTGACGATGTCGGGCGCACGCGCCAGCAGCGTGACCCCGGCCCCGGCGTCGGCGAGCACCTTGGCGAAGACCGTCCCCCAGGATCCGGCGCAGAGAACAGCCGCTCTCGTCACACGGATCGCCCGCCGGCCGGGTGCTCGCCAGTCGGGTGCTCGCCGGCCGGGTCCGATCGTGTCTCAGCGTCAACCATGTAGTGACCATATGATGACTAGACCGTTGCCAGACGGTAACCATCGCGGCGACCGCGGGGAGATGCCGGGACCGGCCGCCACGCTGCCACGGATGCCGTAGGGTCAGAACGTGATACCCGCGCTACTCCGGAGATGACGCCCGACCCGACCTGGGTGGTCATTGTTCCGGTCAAGCGGTTGACTGCGGCCAAGAGCCGGCTCGCCCACCCCGAACGTGCGGCTCTCGCGCTCGCGATGGCTCAGGACACGGTCGCCGCGGCCAGAGATATCGATCATGATGTGGTAGTGGCCGTCGTCGTCGTGACCAACGACCGCACGGCGCGGGCCGGCATCGCGGACATCGCCGACATCGCGGATATCGCCGACATCGACGCTCGGGTAGTTGTCATCCCTGACACTCCCGACACGGGTCTCAACGCGGCGTTGACGCACGGTGCGGCCGAGGCCGCGCGGCGGTGGCCCGGCGCCGGCGTCGCGGCGATGTCCGCGGACCTCGCGGCACTGCGCCCGGCCGA
>NZ_CAUVXP010000243.1:0-6078 GCF_963555955.1 Protofrankia sp. Cas3 | reverse complement strand
GCCGGGACACCGCCGGGCGGGACACCGCCGGCACGGACGCCGGGACGACCGGAGCCACCCGACGATGAGCGGCCACGGGCACCGGCCCGGCCGCCCCGAGCAGGCCGGCGGCGCGTCCGTTGACGCGGCCGCGCCGGTTGTCGAGCTGGACATCGGGTCGGTGGCGCACGGTGGGACGTGTGTGGCTCGTCACGAGGGCCGGGTCGTCTTCGTCCGGCATGCACTGCCGGGTGAACGGGTCCGGGCCCGCCTGACCGACACCTCGCACGACCGGTACTGGCGCGCCGACGCGGTCGAGGTCCTGGCGGCCTCTGCGGACCGCGTGCCGGCGCCGTGCCCGCACGCCGGGCCCGGCCGGTGCGGGGGATGCGACTGGCAGCACGCCTCGCTTGCCGCGCAGCGGCGGTTCAAGGCCGAGGTGGTCCGCGAGCAGCTGCGCCGCCTGGCCGGACTCGACTGGCCGGTGGAGGTCGAGGCGCTGGACCCGCCGTCGGGTTCGCCGTCGGGTTCGCCGTCCGACGGTCTCGGCTGGCGCACCCGGATGCGTTACGCACTGACCGAACAGGGCCAGGTCGCGTTGCGGGGGCACCGCTCGCACGAGGTGATCGCGGCGGCGGACTGCCGGATAGCCCACCCGCTCGTGCGTGCAGCGGTCACCGGCCGGACCTTCCCGACGACCAGCGCGGACCCGAGCGCCGGTGCCGTCGAGATTGAGATTGAGGTCGCCGCGAGCGTCTCAAGTGGTAGCACGCTCGTCACACCAGTGGAATTAATCACTACGGCGGGTGGCTCCGTCGGGCTTCGCCCGGTTGACGACGAGATCGTGGAGGTGGTAAACGGACGCCGGTTCAGGTTGGCTCCCGGGGTGTTCTGGCAGGTCCATCCGGGCGCGCCCGAGGCGCTGGTGGACGCGGTCCTGGCGGGTCTGGCGCCACGTCCCGGGGAACGTGCCCTCGATCTGTACGCCGGTGCGGGTCTGTTCACCGCCGCGCTCGCCGACGCCGTCGGTCCCGATGGGGTTGTGGTGGCGATGGAGTCCGACCCGCAGGCGGTGGCGTCCGCCGCGCGCAGCCTCGCCGACCTTCCACAGGTGTCGTTGCGCGGAGTTCGGGTCTCGCCCGGATCCCTGCGTGGGCTGGCCGGTACCGGCGCTGACATCGTGGTCCTTGATCCGCCCCGGGCGGGCGCGGGCGCAGGCGTGATGCGCGAGCTGCTCGCCCTGCGTCCTCGGGCGGTCGCGTACGTGGCCTGTGATCCCGCACCCCTTGGCCGGGACCTTGCCGTGGCCGTCACGGCAGGTTACTCCATGGTCGGGCTGCGGGCGTTCGACCTGTTCCCGATGACCGCACACGTCGAATGCGTGGCGTTACTTCAGCGGCCCGGCTGACTCCTCTCATCTCGGTGGACACGCCGTCTCATCGTGGTGGACACGCCCGGCGGGAGCGGCGCGCGCACGCTGTGGCGCCGCCGGATGGCTCGGATCCCCCGGGGCAAACCGCGCATCGTAAGCGCTGGATGGCCCCCTTGGAGCCTGTTTGGAACGTGTTCACATGTCCGGTCTGTGACCGCGACTGATCCTCTGACCTGCGTAGACTGAGCGGCGTCCGGGGCCGATCCCCTCAAAAGGGGGGCAGGGAGTGCACGGAGAGGAAGTGCCGGTGTCGCTTCTGTCGACCGTCCGCAATCCGCACGATCTGAAGAAACTCGCAGTTGATGATCTTCCCGCGCTGGCGGCGGAGATCCGCGACTTTCTCATTCACGCGGTGGCACGCACAGGTGGTCATCTCGGGCCGAATCTCGGCGCCGTCGAGTTGACCATGGCGATCCACCGGGTTTTCGACTCGCCCCATGACCGGATCCTGTGGGACACCGGTCACCAGTCGTATGTCCACAAGATTCTGACCGGCCGTGCGGACGCGTTCGCCGACCTGCGTCAGCGCGGTGGCCTGTCGGGGTATCCCAGCCAGGCGGAGTCACCGCACGACATCATCGAGAACTCGCACGCCTCGACGGCACTGTCCTACGCGGACGGGCTGGCACGGGCGTACGCGTTGCGCGGCGAGTCCCGCTCGGTCGTCGCTGTCGTCGGTGACGGCGCGTTGACCGGTGGCATGTGCTGGGAGGCGTTGAACAACATCGCGGCCGCCGATCGTCCGGTGATCGTGGTTGTCAACGACAACGGACGCTCCTACGCCCCGACGATCGGTGGGCTGGCCGACCATCTGGCCGCGCTGCGCCTGGCACCCGAGTACGAGCAGGTGCTCGACGTCGTCAAGCAGGTGCTGGGCCGTACGCCGCTGGTCGGTGCGCCGCTCTACGATGCTCTGCACGGGATCAAGAAGGGCATCAAGGACGTCGTCCAGCCGCAGGGGATGTTCGAGGATCTCGGCCTGAAGTACGTGGGGCCGGTGGACGGGCACGACGTCCACGCGGTCGAGTCGGCGCTGCGGCGCGCCCGTGACTTCGGCGGGCCCGTCATCGTCCACTGTGTGACCCGCAAGGGCTTCGGCTATCCGGCCGCCGAGCAGGATGACGCCGACTGTTTCCACGCCGTCGGGGTCATCGATCCGAGCACCGGCAAGCCGGCCGCGGCCGGCGGTGGCGGCGGCATCAGCTGGACGGGCGTCTTCTCCGACGAGATCGTCCAGATCGGCCGGGAGCGTCCGGACGTCGTCACGCTCACCGCCGCCATGCTCCAGCCGGTCGGCCTGAAGGCGTTCGCCACGGCCTTCCCGGACCGGGTGTTCGACGTCGGCATCGCCGAGCAGCATGCGGTCACCTCGGCCGCGGGCCTGGCCATGGGTGGCCTCAAGCCGGTGGTGTGCCTCTACGCGACCTTCCTCAACCGGGCCTTCGACCAGGTGTTGATGGACGTCGCCATGCACCGGCTGCCGGTCACCTTCGTCCTGGACCGGGCCGGTGTCACCGGCGAGGACGGGCCGTCCCACAACGGTATGTGGGACATGTCCTTCCTCCAGCTCGTGCCTGGGTTGTCCCTGGCCGCGCCGCGGGACGAGCCCACGCTGCGGGCCGAGCTCCGCGAGGCGCTGGCGATCACCGACGGTCCGTCGGTGGTGCGCTTCGCCAAGGGCAAAGTCAACCCGGACATCCCCGCGATCGAGCGGGTCGGGTCGGTCGACATCCTCTACCGCTCACCCGAGGTGACACCGTCGCGTGAGGTGCTCCTGGTGGCGGTGGGCGCGATGGCGAACACCTGCATGCAGGTCGCCGAGCGGGTCGCGAGCCACGGCATCGGGATCACGGTTGTCGACCCGCGGTGGGTCAAGCCGCTCGATCCGGTGCTCGTCGATCTCGCCCGGATGCACTCGCTCGTGGTCACGGTTGAGGACAACGGCCGGGTCGGCGGGGTCGGGTCGACCTTCGCGCAGCTGCTGCGCGACGCCGACGTGGACGTACCGCTGCGGGACTTCGGTATCCCGCAGATCTTCCTCGACCAGGGCAAGCGCCCGGAGGTCATGGCCGAGATCGGCCTGTCCGCCCAGGAGCTCGCCCGCAAGATCGTCGAGATAGTCGCGGGCCGTGCGCCCGTCCTCGACGAGGATGCCGAGGAGTCCGAGGAGGAAAGCGCGGCCGGTCAGCTCTGAGCTCCACATCAACCCTTCGGGGTCGGTGCGTCCGTCCGAACGGTCCGGTGGGCTTTGTCCTCGCCGGACCGTTCGGCGTTGTCGGAGTTCGATCCGTTCGGCGGGGGCCGGTGACTGGCCGGAGCGTCGACGGGTTTGCGCCATGTCATGGCGGTGTGATGGTTGATCGTTGGATCGACGCTACGCTGAGCAGATGTTGCATGTACGTTCTGTTGACGGATGGGTCGGTCGGGCGGCCGGGCGCTGTCACTCAGAACCGGGCCGACCAGAACCGGGCCGACCGGGCTCCAGCCGTCGAGGGCTGCGGTGGTGGTTGACGCGGGTGGCGTTGCTGCTCGCGGTCGGGCTGCTCTGCCTTGCGCTGGTCGGTCAGTGGAACGCGGTCCGGGCGTCGTTCGACGACCTGACCGTGGCGAGCGTCGCCGCAGCCGGAGGCGTCACCGTGCTGGCGGTCGGGACGAGCGTGCTGTCCTGGCGGGCGCTGTTGGTGGGGCTCGGCGCGGAACTGCCGTTACGGGCGGCCGTGCGGGTGTTCTTCGTCGGGCAGATCGGCAAGTACGTCCCGGGCAGCGTGTGGCCGGTGCTGGCGCAGATGGAGCTGTCGAGGGCCTACGGCGTGCCCCGGGCAAAGGCTGCGTCGGCGAGTCTGATCGTGTTGGCGCTGGCGGTCCCGTGCGGCGGACTGGCCGCGGCCGTGACCCTGCCGTTTGTGTCGGCGACCGCATTAGGTCACTACGGGTGGGCGCTGCTGGCGGCACCGGGGTTTGCGGTGGTGCTGTATCCGCCGGTGCTGTCCAGGCTGCTGGCGCTCGCGTTCGGTCTACTGCGCCGGCCACCGCTGGAGCGTCCGCTCGCCGTCCGCCCGGTGCTGGCCGGTGCCGGCTGGCTGCTGACGGGCTTCGTGCTCTACGGCGTCGCGACCTGGCTGCTGGCACGTGATCTTGCGCCGTCCGTGCACGGGCCGCGCCTGCTGCTGCTCTCGGTCGGCGGGTACGCGCTCGCGTGGACGGCCGGGTTCCTCGTCCTGCTGGTCCCGGCCGGTGCGGGCGTGCGCGAGGCCGTACTGATCCTGGCGTTGGCGCCGGTGCTCGCGCACGGCCCTGCGACGCTGCTCGCTCTGGTCATCCGGCTGCTCGCGACCGTGGCCGATTTCTTGTGGGCGGCAGGCGGCATGGCCGTGCGTCCGGGCGACGCCCAACCGGTGTACGCGGCCCGCCGGGTGCCGGCCTGCGGGGTGCCGGCCCGCCGCCCCGGCAGCTCTCAAGGATGTGAATCGGATGCTTCCATAGCAGCATCGGATTCACATCCTTCGGCACCGTGAGCCGACGCGTTCCGGGCTGATCCGCTTGTAGGGCCTGTCTGATGGATCTTCGATCGCTTCGCCCAATATCCATCAGACAGGGGGAATGGGCGGGTTCATGACAATCGACGGTGGACGACGCCGCGAGGCAGCCATCCCGGCATGATTGTGAATGAGGCGCAGGTGTCCGCGGCCCTGCCCGGCTACGATCTGGGCGCCAAACTCGGCGCGGGTGCGTTCGGGCTGGTGCTGGCCGGCCGGCATCGCGGTCTGAACCGCCAGGTGGCGATCAAGATTTTGGCTGCGGGGCACGAGGGGCACGACGGAGCGGATGCGGGTTTCGCCGCCGAGGCGCAGCTGCTCGCCGCTATTGATCACCGGCATGTGGTCCGAGTCTACGACTACGTCGAGACCGACGACCTCTGTCTGATTGTCATGGAATTGCTGGGCGGGGGGACGTTGACCCGTCGCCGGGCCGGCATGTCGGCGGAGGCTGCCTGCGCGGTGGGTCTGGCTGTGGCGGCGGCGTTGTCCTGCGCGCATTCCCCGGGGGTACTGCACCGCGATATCAAGACCGACAACATGCTGTTCGACACCGCCGGTTTGTTGAAGGTGACGGATTTTGGGATCGCGAAAATCCTCACCGGGTCGGCGGCAACCGCGAGCGCGATTATCGGGACGCCGATGTACATGGCCCCCGAACAGATCACCGCCGGCCGCCTCGGCCCGGCGGTCCGGCCACCGATGCCCAGCTGGGCCTTCCGGACGGGGTGGCGGTCGATGCGGTCGGTAATCTCTACATCGCCGATAGCGGCAACCTGCGGATCCGGAAGGTTGACACGGCCGGGCGGATCAGCACAGTTGCAAAATAGGCCGTGACCCGAAAATTCGCAGGCCCGGCCAGGACGCCGTCGTCGAAACCGGTCCGGCTCGGTCCGGCCCGCCGAAGGTGGCCGCCGGTCGTGAGGCGCTCGGACCGTGCCTGCGGTGTGCCCGGAACGCGGGGATGTCCCGGCGCTGATCAACGGGACTTCTGGTCGCCCGGCGGGGTGGAAATGTCGGACCAGACACCTATTCTGAACATATGTTCGAATCGCCTGATGGGTGTGCCGGCCCCAACCCGGCCGGCCCCAACCCGGCCGGCCCCGACCCGGCCGGCCCCGACCCGGCCGG
>NZ_CAUVXP010000242.1:0-6090 GCF_963555955.1 Protofrankia sp. Cas3 | reverse complement strand
GGGTGGACGCTCTGGCTCCGTTGACGTCGTCCACGGCAGCGGTCGCGGGTCGCGCGGTCGGGCGGAGGCTGGGGTTGACCGACGGGCCGCTCGAACCGACGGCCCCGCACGCGGTAGCCAGGAACACGACAGTGGCAAGGGCGAGCAGCCCAGTCATGATTTTCCTCGCGCGGCCGGCGGCCTCAAGCGGTCTGGACAGACGGGTCCGGATCAAGTGTCTTCCTCTCGGGCACGCCCTCATCCCTCGGCACCGACACCGGTGCCGGTGCCGGTGATTCCGGCGGCCAATCGCCGCTGAGCAAGGATGAACACGACAAGTGTCGGAATGCTTACAATCAACGCCGCAGCCGAAAGCTGGGCGAAGTCCGGGAAACCGCCGCTGGCCGAAACCAGGTTCGCCAGAGCCAACGGCGGGGTCGCGATATCCGGCGAGCGTGCCACCAGCAACGGCCAAAGATACTCGTTGAAGGAGAGCAGGAAGCTGAAGGTCGCGACCGTGGCGACCGCCGGTGTCGACAGCGGTAGGACGACCGCACGCAGCGTCCGCCAGGTGCCGAGGCCGTCCATTCTGGCCGCTTCGAGAAGCGCTACCGGAATCGTGCTCATATACTGACGGAGCAGGAATATTCCCGCGGCGTTCGTCATGAAGGGCAGCACCAACCCGGCCCTGGTGTCGGCCAGGCCAAGCGCGGAAATCGTCACATAGTTCGGTATGGCGGTGACCTGTGGCGGTACCAGCAGAGTCGCGAGCACCACCGCGAACAGCACGCCGCGGCCACGAAACCGGAGGCAACCGAATGCATAGGCCGCTGGTATCGCGGTGGCGAGCTGCAGAAGCGTGATCGCGATGCTCACCCCGGCTCCGGTCACCAGCGCGCGGCCGAGGTCTGCCGCGTCGAACGCACGCGGGAAGGCCGCGAAGTCAATGCCCGACGGGATCAGGTTCGACGACAACCCGAGCGCGCTCTGCGATGGACCAACCGCGGTACGCAGCATCCACCAGAATGGCAGGAAGGCGCCGCCGATCCCAGCGGCGAGGAACGCCCAGCGCAGGCCGGTTGAGATGATCGATACAGGGGAGCCGACCGACTGGCGGCGAATCGCCACTGACATGCTCTCGATGTTCACACCGCCACCTCACGAGCGGCTCGGGCACGGGCCCATCGCCCGACGACGGCACCGGCGACGCCGAGCAGGACGACGGCGACCAGCAACAACAACGCCAGCATCGAGGCATAGCCGATCCGAAACGATCCGGTAAATCCTGCCTCGTAAATGTAGTACACGATCGTCGTACTCGAGCCCAGCGGACCACCCTGTGTGAGGACCGCGACCGTCTCGAACGTCTGCAGGGTGAGAATCGTCGCAAAAACTGCAACGAATACCGTGGTGGGAGCCAGCAGCGGCAGCGTGATTCGACGCAGCCTCGCCCAGCCGCGGACGCCGTCGACATCAGCGGCCTCGTACACCGATCTCGGGATTGTGGTGAGCCCTGCAAGATATACGACGAAGACGAAACTCGCCAACCGCCAGGCGCCGACGAACGCCACCACCGGCAATGCGGTGGATGTATCCCCGAGCCAGTCGACCGGGCGGATACCGAACCAGCCGACCACGGTGTTCGCCAGCGCGTGCGGACTGGCTGAGAAAATATAGGAGAAAACAACCGCCACGGCAACGAGATTGGCACTCACCGGAAGAAACAGTGCCAGGCGGACAAGCGCACGTCCCCGGGTCACCCGCTCGGCCGCGAGCGCCAGGGCGAGGCCGACCGCCACGGCCGGAATGACGGTGATCAGACAGTAGACCACGGTATTACGGACAGCCTGTGCAAGGTTCGGATCGTGCAGAGCATCACGGAAATTGGCAGTGCCGACCCAGTGGAAGCTCGGACTGGTGAGAGTCTTGTCGGTGCCCGCGACGAACGCCGAGACCAGCGCCGGAGCGATCGTGAACACGCCGAGACCGACGAGGGCCGGCAGCAACAGTGCCGCCACCCGCCACCCTGGACGTTGGAACACCGAGCTCATGGCGCAGCGACCGGGCACGACCGGGCTGCCGACCGGGCTGCCGACCGACCATGCGTGCCCAGGTGGGACGGACCTGTTCGGTACACGGTTAGGAATCTTGACCGGTGACGGGGCATTTGTATACGACCAAGCCGTGTCGACACGGCGACCACACAGAGCCGACATCCGATCACCGTTCAGGCCTGCGAGCAACATCCAAACTGCCACGGAACGTCACAGATTGAACGCATTGAGTCCGATAGCAACGCTTCGGCTTCTGGTCGGACAATCAGGTGTGCCCCTTCGGCGCGATCCCTGCAAGAATGTCAATCGACCTGATGTCGATCTTCGGGACCACAATGAGCGAGCGCAACAGTTCCGACTGGGGGCGCGTCGGCGACGACGGCACCGTGTACGTGCGGACGGCCGCGGGCGAACGCCCGGTCGGATCCTGGCGGGCCGGCAGCCCGGCAGAGGGCCTCGCACACTTCGGCCGGCGCTATGACGACCTGGCGGCCGAAGTCGTACTGCTCGAACGGCGCCTCACCGTCCCCAGCGCTGAGCCGGCGGACCTCGCCGCGAGCGCGCGCCGGCTGCTGAGCTCCCTTGACACCGCCGCCGCCGTGGGTGATCTTGAAATCCTGACCCGGCGCCTCGAGGCGATCCTGCGCGCAGTCGACGAGCAGAAGGCCAAACGCGCAGCCGAGCGGGCCCAGCGGGCCGCCGCGGCGATCGAAGCCAAGGAGGCGATCGTCGCCGAAGGCGAACGCCTCGCCCGCAGCTCCGATTGGAAGGCGTCGGGCGAACGGTTCCGCGCTATCGCCACCGAGTTCCGGGCGATCACCGGGGTGGATCGCCGCACGGACACCGACCTGTGGAAACGGGTGACCGCTGCCCGCGATGAGTTCAACCGACGCCGGACCGCTCACTTCGCCGCACTTGACCAGCAGCGTGCGCAGGCCAAGGAGCGCAAGGAGGCGATCGTCGCCGAGGCCGAAACCCTTGCCGACTCCACGGAGTGGTCGTCCAGCGGCGCTCGGTACCGGACGCTGCTGGACGAGTGGAAGGCGGCAGGACGCGCGCCCAAGGACGTCGAGGACACCCTGTGGCTGCGCTTCCGGTCCGCGCAGGACGCGTTTTTCGCCCGCCGCAACACGGCCAACGCCGAACGTGACGCCGGGCTGCGCGCGAATCAGGCCGGCAAGGAGCAGCTGCTCGCCGAGGCCGCCGCGATCGACCCTGGCCAGTCAGACCAGGCGCTACGCAGGTTTCGGGACATCGAACAACGCTGGGACACCATCGGGAAGGTGCCGCGGGAGGCCGGCGCCGACCTTGAACGCCGGCTGTCCGCCGCCGGTGACCGCATCCGTCACGCGGCGGACGCGCGGTGGCGCCGTCCGGAGACGACGGAGTCCGCATTTGTGGCGACATTGCGGGAGTCCGTCGCCAAGCTGGAGGCAAAGCTGGACCGGGCCCGGGCCGGCGGACGCACGGACGAGGCAGCGAAAGCCGAGGCTGCACTTGCGACACAGCGTGAATGGCTTGCGCACGCGACACGTTAGAGCGGCCGACAGACCCGTCCATCATGATCAGATCAGTGCGGTGCCGAGCCCGCTGATCCTCAGGCGCGGCGTACCCAGGTCGGCTGGGCGCTTGCCACAGCTAGCAGTCGGACGTACGCTTCACAGCGTTGGTTGCTCGGTCCTGCGGATCCCACCATTACAGATCTGCTTCTTCCGGGGTTCCACTCAGCCAAAGGCGACGTGGTCACGAATTTTCGCGTCACCGCCGGCCAATACGCTCTAGATGGGAGGAGGTTGACACCCAACGTGCCACCCCTGAATGTGCGTGATCTCGGAGACTTCATCAGGGACCAGCGCAAAACCGCACAGATTTCCCTTCGTCAGCTCGCTCGGCAGGCCGGGGTCAGCAATCCCTATCTGAGCCAGATAGAGCGTGGTCTGCGAAAGCCGTCCGCGGAGATACTGCAGCAGATCGCCAAGGCACTCCGAATCTCCGCGGAGGTACTTTACGTTCAGGCCGGGATTCTAGACGAGCGGTCATCCGACAATGACGTCGTCGTCTCGATCCTCGCGGACGCGAGTCTCACCGAGCGGCAGAAGCAGGTTATCATTGAGATCTATGACGCGTTCCGTAAGGAGAACTCGACCTACGACCTGAATCCCGAATCACCCACGGTTGACGGCTCGAACACCGAGCAGGGCAACGCGGGCGCAGACGCAGACCCCGAATCGGGGCTGGACACCGATTCCGACCAATCGGCCGCCCCCCCGAACGGCGACACCCCACAGGGCGTCGCGGCGGCCACGACCAGCTCCACCAAGGGCAGCCAGCCAAAGAGAACCACAACCGCGCGGAAGACGGTCAGAACCCGACCGGTCGGCGATACCGAACCACGAATGCCGGCGGCTCGGCGACCACGCTCAACCGGCGCCGGTGGGGAAGCCGACAGGGATGCCAATGGCAAGGCCCCGACGAAGGCCGGCCCGACCGCAGCCGATGGCTCCGCGCCGACCACTATGGCGACCGTTGAACGAGCCACCCCTGACCCGGCAGAGGACGCCTAAAGATCAATTGATCGGCAACACGCCGACAACCGAAGGCCATGCCATAACCGCGAAGCAGGAGGTAGCAATGGCCACCATCCGAACAGACGCCCGGGCATCGGACGACGCCGCCGATTTTGAGGGCACCGTCAAGATGCCGCTATCCGAGGTCCGCAAGCCCCTGTACGCCTCCGTGGGGGCTGCCGACGCCGCCGTTGAGAAGATCCTCACCCTTCCCACGACCTACGTGGACGAGGTCAAGAAGCTGCCCGGCCGAGTCAACGACATTTCCACCCAGGCTCAGAAACTACCGATCAACGTGCAGACAGTGGTCCGGGCGCTGCCGGCCACGGTGGGTTCGCAACTTTCCGACCTGCAAGGACGCGCAACGTCGCTCTACAACAGCTTTGCCGATCGGGGCGAGAAGCGGGTTTCCAGCATTCGCCGGAGCCCGGTCACCGAGGAGGCTGTTTCCCGGACCAGGGCTGCGGTCAGCCAGACCATGGCCGCTCGCACGTCAACTCGCAGAGCAGCCGAAACTGTAGGCACCGCCGTCAGCGACGCCGCTTCGTCTGACTGACCTCGGCGAGTCCGGTCGGCGCCCCCGCGACCAGGGACGCTTCCCAAGCGGACTCCACCAGCACTCGAGAAACACAACCATACATCACCGGTATGTTTCGACGACCACGGGTCCCGGACCCGAACGTGCGGGACCCGTGGCGTCTCGTGTTGTATTGAGATATGAGATTTCGCCCGCTCGGATCCTCCGGCCTGCTGGTTTCCGTCGTCGGTCTCGGCTGCAACAACTTCGGTTCAAGGGTTGACCTCGAGGGCACCCGGGCCGTCGTCACCGCAGCACTCGACAACGGCATAACGCTCTTCGACACCGCTGACACCTACGGCAACAAGGGCGGATCGGAAACCCTGCTCGGCCATATCCTGCGAACTCGACGCGACGACGTGGTCCTCGCTACCAAGTTCGGCCACGACATGGGTGGCTCATACGGCCCCGACTTCAACGCACGCGCTTCCCGTCGATACATCCGCAAAGCCGTGGAAGGATCGCTTCGCCGACTTCAGACCGACTACATCGATCTTTTCCAGCTCCACGGACCCGACGCGTTCACCCCGGTCGAGGAGACCCTGACCGCACTCGACGAGGTCGTCCGCGAAGGCAAGGTCCGCTACGTGGGCTCATCGAACCTGGTGGCCTGGCAGATCGCGGACGCCGAGTGGACAGCACGCGCTTCCGGTACCACCCGCTTCATCTCGGCTCAGAACCACTACAACCTGCTGGAACGCGGTGTGGAGGCTGAACTCGTCCCGGCCGCGCAGAAGTACGGCATCGGCGTGCTGCCGTACTACCCGCTCGCGAACGGCATTCTTACCGGGAAATACATGCGGGACGAACAGCCGCAGCCTGGAGCACGGCTCGCGGGTCGCCAGGACGAGCTGACGGACGCGGTGTTCGACCGGGTCGAGGCACTGGAGACCTTCGCCCGCGAACGCGGCCG
>NZ_CAUVXP010000241.1:0-6096 GCF_963555955.1 Protofrankia sp. Cas3 | reverse complement strand
CGGTCACGCCCTGACCGAAGCCCGCCACACCGCGGCGACCATCGCCCACAAGGGTCCGGACGCCACCGTCACCCCGGTGACCGCGATCAGCTCGGCCGCCGCCCGCTACCCCCACCTCGCCGCGGTCGCCGACCACCTCGCCGGGGCGATGGAAACCCAGTTCCACGAGGGTCTGGGCCTCATCCTCACCGCACTCGCGATCTGACCGACGACCCACCCCAGTTGACTTCGGAACGTGTTCCGAAGTATTTTTGATCTATGTCCGCTCTCACCGTTTCCTTCTCCGACCTGTCGAAGAACTCCAAGAGGGTCGCTGACACCGTCGAACGCGCCCAGCGCGTCCAGGTGACGCGGCGTGACGGCGAGAACCTCTACCTGACCACGGAGCATCATGATCGGCAGCGGGAGGAGACCGCCGACGTCACCGCCCGTCTGTTCACCGCGCTGATTGGCAACGACGAAGGCGCGCGGGCTGTCCTGCTCGCCCTGCCCGAGGTCTTTCCCTGGAGTAGGCACCTGTCCGCCGACGAAATGCGCGAGTTCCTCACCGACCTCGTGAACGCGACCCGCGACGTCGCAGAACTGGATATCCATTCCCATCTGCACCGGGTCATCGTCGAGTGGCGCGCCACCGCCAGAATTCTCGCCAACCCCGAACTGACCGCAGCGCTGACGGCGCCCCTCCCGGATGAGGACCATGGGGAGGTGTATGCCCCGTGAGCCCCAAACGCGGAGACGATGTTCCCGCTCCACCGATCGGCAGCGAATGGCGGCTTCGGTTCGCCACGAACGAGGCAGCCAAAGGGTGGGGCGAGCTGTGCGCAGAAGCGGCCGGCAACACCCGCCGCTGCTACGAGGCGCTACGCAGCAATCCACTTTCGATGAGCGACCCGGATCGGCAGCACCGGCTACGCGGGCGCCTCGCTACGGCCATGCTCGGCGGCTCGGAGTACCCCCAATGGGAGTACGAGGTGACCGCTGGCGGCCGCGTACGTTACCTCGTCGACGAAACCCGCCGGACCGTGCATCTCGTCTACTCCGCCACCCGCCACCCCAGGGACACCGACAGCTGACGCTCACCGAACCAGGGGCAACATCGCGCCAGCCCGGTGCAGGGCGCGTCAGGAACCTGTCAGAACACGTCGGAGATCCTTCATGAGAAGAAAGAGATACAGGTCGTCAGTCGGGCTCGACTCAAAGGCCGCGAGCCGCAGATAGAACGACCGCGCGTCGTCGTCTTCCGCATGGATCAGCAGCGCGCCGATTCCGACGAGATCAGCCGCCGCCGCTGTCCGCCGTAGCGCGTCCACGACAAGTGCCCGGCCGACTCCGTGACGCCCTCCGCATCGCTCGCCGCCTCCAGCAGCGCCCGTTGACGTGTGCTCGTGCGCAGGCCCAAGCGGTCCGTCTTCGCCGCAGCCACGTCCATCACTCACCTTGACGTTCGACCCAACTCGACCCTGCACGTCGTACTAACGGTGTACATACATCAGACATCAAGGGCGACAGACAGCGCAGTGGAGCGCGGTTCACGGCTCGGCCCGCCCGTACAGGGTGTTGACATCGATGAGGCGGACATCGGCGCGCTGGTCTGCGAGAAGCCGCAGATCGGGACTGAAGCCGGTCAGCGAGAAGATCGCGAGGACGGCGTCGTCTGTGTCGTGGCCGTCCTCGGCCAGAACCGCACGGATGCGTTCGAGTCGGGTGAGGTCACCCGGAGTGCGGCGCTGGGCGGTTGCCTTCGCCTCGCCGATCAGGGCGATACGGACGCCTCGTACGCGGGGCCGCTCGCCCGCCGCGAGTGCCAGCACATCCACCTCGTGCCTGGCGCGTCCCGCGCCGTCGTGCACGGCCGCGCTGCCGACTGTGCCCAGCGGCTGCCCGTCGAAGACCTCCCGCGTCGCGAAGAGACGCGTCCAGGTCCGTGCCAGCTCCTCGACGTGCGGGCCGAGGATCTGCGCCGCGAACGTCGCGGTGGACGCCTGCCATACCTGGGCGCCCTCGTGACGTTCCAGCAGGTCGCTGTAGGGCACTGTGATCAACTGGTTGAACCTGATGATCGGATCTGTCACCGTGATGACTGTGTTCCGCTGGCGCAGCATGTCCTGATCACGCCGCAGATAGCCTGCGGACTCCAGGACGTCCAGTGCATGGGTGAGCGCTGTCCGCTCCCGCCCGATCATACTGCCGATCTTTGCCGGGGTGCCCGCACCGGACGCGACCGCGGTCAGGATGTCGTAGTAGAGGGTCCGCCGGGTGATGCGGGGATCCTCGCGGAGCAGATGTTCGGTCTCGCTCCGCGTGAACAACCCAAGATCTGGATCAAGCAGGTTCTCCTGTACCCACGAGCCGAACTGCTCGACCGTGGCCGGGGGGTCGTCCTGCACGAGCTGGCGGTAGCCGGGCGCACCGCCGAGAACAGCGTGCAGGCGCAATGCCACTTCCGGATCTGCCACTCCCCACAGCGCCGCCGCCTGACGGTAGTCGAACGGACCCAGCCGCATGTCCAGTGCCACCCGGCCGCGCAGTGCCCGGGACCCCGAGAGCAGCTCGGTCATCACGTTCATCGCGGAACCGCACAGAATGAGCCGGCCACCTGGAGTCCGCCCCAGTTGCGAATCGTCGTACAGGTGCTGGAGAAGCGACGGGATCTCCGGGGAATGGTCGAGAAGGTAGGGCAGCTCGTCAATGACCAGGAGCGGAGCCGTCCCAGGTGAGCGATGTCGCTCCACGAGCTCCAGCGCGGTCGTGAGGATCTGCTGCCAGTCGTCCAGTTCAACCGCGGATGCAGGCAGTCCGGCGAAGCGGGCGAGAGCGGCCGCGAACCGCCGCTGCGCAGGCCGTCGGCCTTCCTCCTGTACCGCCGTCACGTACAGCCCGCCCGCCGCTTCGGTCAGGGCCCGCAGCAGGTAGGACTTGCCGTGGCGACGCCGTCCTGACAGCAGGCCGATCCGCAGGGCCGGTTCCCCTCGTGCGAGGAAGCGGACCAGCGTGGCCCACTGCTGATCCCGGTCCATGACATGTGCGGGCTTGTCCACGTCCACCATTCTGTATGTATTGATCTATACAGAACAGTATAGGTGCGGCCGACATCGCACAGTGAGAAGGGACGAACGCACGCTCCACAAAGTCCGCCTGGCGGATCTTCTGGCACTACGGGCCTGAGCCCCGCACGATCACCGTAGTCGCCATCAGGTCACATCCATAACACATGAAGACAATTTCCTACGGACATCCCATCAAGATCATGGATGGCAGGAGTCGTCAACACTGTTGACTACGGAATGAACTAGGGAAGGGTGTCCTGGCAGACGCGATCCGGTCAGGGGAACGCGAGAGAGCTGTCCTGGCCGGCCAGCTTGTCGATCTCCTCACGGGAAGCGATCGCCCACGGACCGATCCCCTCGATACTCAGGGCGGCTGCCGCCGCCGCGAACCGGACCGCCTCGCTGACCGTGCTCCCGCCGTCCAACGCGATGAACAACGCGCTGGCGAACACGTCACCGGCCCCGGTGTCGTCGACGAGCTGGGACGTCTCGATGGCGGGGAACTCCTGCGTGCCGGTCGCCAGCAGCACCTCACATCCGCCGGCGCCCCTGGTGACCACGACGATGCCGCCGGCCCGCCGCACCGCCTGCGCCACGCCTTTCAGGTACGGCGCCTCATAGTCCGCGAACACCACCACATCGAGCGTGGCCGCGGTCGGGCCGTCGATCTCCAAGGGCTGATGGTGGACGAGACCATGCTCGTCCCAGGAACGGATCAGCCCCTGCGGGGTCAGGCCGAGAAGGCCCCGCGCTTTTGCCCGGACGGCCTCCTCGATGACGATTTCCCGCGCGACGGGAGCCAGGTGCAGGACCCGAGTTTCGGGAATCCGGTCAAGGCCGGACACCGAGCCTGCGGATTTTTCCAGCCACTGGGTCCGGCGGCCGTCCATGCTTTCGTTACGGAACCGCGTCGTGTCCGCCGACGGCTGGATGTAGAGGAACGCCTCGGTGGCAAACGGCATCCACACCGGTACCAGTTCCGGAGCACAACCGCGCCCGAGTCCCGCAGCACACAAGCCGAGGCGCGCCGCCTGGATGATGGCGTAGACCACACTTCCACCGACCGCGAGCGACGAATCGGGCCGGACGTCGAGGGTCGGGTTCCCCACTGCCAGGTAATCAACAGGTGGACCACTGACCAACGCCTCGGCGCTCCTGATCGTCATGGCCGCAACATTACTCGCGGGGGGTTGCCCTTCCCATGAAAGGATCAGAGTCGGTCGTTTTGTGGCCGGCATTCCCGCGCCACGGCCGTGCCCGCGGGCACCAGCGCGACGGTCGCCAGCGCTCGGGCAATTTCCGCGTAGCCGACCGTGCCGATCAGCCGTGGCCTGCCGACACCGCCGCCCAGCACAGCACCACCCAGCACAGCACCGTCCAGCACAGCACCGTCCAGCACAGTGCCGTCACCTACACCGTCGTCCAGCACCAGGGCGCACCCGGCGGCCGGGCGCTCGGCCAGCCGCGGGAGCAGATCGCTCAGAAGCTCGTTCGGTGTGGTCGTGGGCACCGCGGCCATCGGGACGCTGACCTTCGTCACCCGGGTCAAGCCGCGGTCGTCGAGCGGCACCGCGGCAAGATCGCGCAGGTGTGCGACGCCGGCGAGGCCGCCGTCGAAATCGACCACGGCGAACACCACCTGCCCGGACGCGGGTACCACCTGGTCGGCCATGTCCTCGACGACCGCGGACACCGTCCGCCAACCGGGCACCACCTCGGGTGCGGGCCCCATCACATCCCCGACGCGGACGCCCGCGAGCGCTCTGTTCGTCCGCAGCCGGGACTGTTCCACCCGGCCCGAGCCGAGCGCGAGCCACCCGAGCAAGGCGACCCACAGGCCCATTGCGCCTGCCAGGAAGATCAACGCTGCACCTGAGGCGATCAGGATCCAACCAGTGATCACTCCGGCCCTGGCGGCTGCCGCGTCCGCGCGTTCACGGCTGCCGGTCCGCCGGTACACCAGCGCCGCTAGCAGGCGCCCACCTCCGGTGCGCGGGGCGGGCAGCAGCTCCGACAGGGTGATCAGAAGCGCGAGGCCACCGACCCAGAGCCCGACGCTGCCGGCCAGCGCCAGGCTGCCGCCCGGGGCGAGCCATCCCAGGGTGACCAGCCCCGCGCCACCGAGCCCGCTGACGGCCAACCCGACACAGGCGATGCGGGCTCCCGTCCGAGGTTCGTTGATGCCTGCGGTGGCGGCGCGCAGCCGACTACCGAAGGCGCCGACCGTGATCCCGTCCACCTGGACGCCTGCCCGGCGAGCGACGGCGGCCCGGGCGAGGTCGGCAGCCAGCAACAGGCCGAGGAGGAGCGCTGCTCCGGCAAGGCCGGCCGACAGGTACGCGACCGACGGCCGGTCCGGCACCGCGGCGGGAAGTGTGAAGGCGCCCAGCAGGATGGTCAGGAAGCCAATGGTCACAGCCACCCCGGGGCGCACCGAGACCGGAGTGCGTACCGTTCCCATCGGCGCATGATCGGCGGTCATGACCGTTCGATCCCCTTTCCGTCGCGGCCGCAAGCTGTGACAAAGATTGCGTTATGAGACTCGTCTCAAGGTTGCCCGATATCCGGCCCGCCCACACCATCCCGGACCCGGGAAGTTGATAAGAAGTCTCCTTACAGACCTTCAGGAATCCACAGACCTTCAGGAATCCACTGACCGGCAGGTATCCAGGGCGCCAAAGGGCCGGCGCACCTTCGCGCGGCTGGCGCCGGCCGGGAATGCCACCGTCCTCGACGCCGGCTCCGGAACCGGTCGCCACACCGCCGCCACACCGCCGCGACACGGCCGCGCTGCTCGACCGCGCTGCTCGACCGGCTGCCCGGGCCCGTCGTCGACTACGCACGGCTGACCGTCCGCCTGACATCGAGCCGACATCCAGCCGCCGGAAACGATCTTTCGAGCTTTGTGCGATCAACAAGGCCGCTTTCAGCGCACAAACCTCGAAAAATCATCAACAGGCGACCCGGCGACCCGGTCCCACCCCACAGCCCACAGCCCACAGCCCACAGCCCACGGACGAGCCGAGTCTCGCCCGGCAAACCCGCCAGC
>NZ_CAUVXP010000240.1:0-6137 GCF_963555955.1 Protofrankia sp. Cas3 | reverse complement strand
GAATTGATGTTCTCGGCTTCCCGTGTCGTTCTGACGACGGTCAGGGATGCCGTGGTTGACGGTGTCGGTGCAGCGGTCAACTGATCGTTGGTCGTTGGCGCGGACATGACCGACCTCCGGACGAGTGAGTCTTGAGGATGATTAGACCCGAAACGGCGCGAAAAAAGTGACCCCGACCGCTCCCATCGGATGATGGATACGAAGCGCCACCGATTCAATTATCTCAGATGGCCCGAGAAGGCAACCTGGCCGGACGATCGGAATGCTCAATGGAGACATCGGCTTCTGGCCACGGCCCAACTCCGGACCGGGTCATGGGTGTGTTCCCGCCCTGTCCGGAGACGTCCTGGGAAGTGTCAGTGGAACGGCCCGGCCTCGTCCAGGGTGTCCAGCAGGGCGTCGACGACCTTGGTCCGGTTCGGCCGCCACACGACGTGGACCGACAGCATCGGGACGGGATCGACGAGGGGCACGGCGACCGGGCCCTTGGTCCCGCGGACTCGGTCGAGCGAGGCGAACCCCACCAGGGGGCGGGTGTTGAGTACGAGGGCGGTCGCACTCGGGTCGTCGACCTCGGCGGCGACCCGCAGGATGATCCTGGCCCGCTCGGCCGTGGTGATGATCGTGTCGTACATGGACGGGGACTGGGTACGACTGAACAGGACACATGCCTGGTGTTCCAGGTCCCGGAACGGAACCTGTTCGCGGCTGGCCCAGTCGTGCTGCTCGCCGACCACCGCTACGAGCGGTAGGCGCAGCACTTCGCGGGAGCGAAGGTCGTTGGTCGGCGGCAGTCCGAATATGAAGCCGACGTCGAGCTCGCCGCTGAGCAGGCCCTTGAGCTGGGGTCCTGTGCGTCGTTCCCACAGGTGGGCAATCAGCCCAGGGTGGGTGGCGTGCAGTCGCATCAGGGTTGGCTGCAGTATGCGGTTACCGGCTGGGAAATTGTAGCCGATGTTGATCGTACCGGCGCGCCCGGCAGCTGCGTCCCGGGCGGCCTGAACGGCCTTGCCGGCCTGATCGAGTATCCGTTTTGCCTCGACTTGAAACGCGACCCCCGCCGGTGTGAGTCGGACTTCGTGGGAGGTGCGGGCCACCAGCTTGACGCCGACTTCGCGTTCAAGGCGTTGCAGGTGTTGACTCAACGACGGCTGGGCGAGGTGAAGCTTGCCCGCCGCCCGTCCGAAGTGCAGCTCATCCGCGATGGCCAGAAAGGATACCAGATGTCGAAACTCCATTAAGCCCTCCGCGCCGGAAGTCCGTGACCAGCCTACCTGGCGCGACTAACGGGCGGTGACGGGCGAGTGTTGTCCTGAAGAATTATGCGGTATGCATGTGTCTGGAAAAGAAATACCGGCATGGATCCCGTCAGTTGGCGTCTCGACCCACCGTTGAGGATACGTCCGACCACGGAATTGCGCGCACCCGACCCGGGAGACGCCTACGTCCACCGCTTGCCGTTGTCGCCGAAGACCTCGCGTGCGGGTCGGGAGCCGAAGTGCCCATCGAGGATCTCGAAACTGTCGAGCGTGACGAGCGCCGGATGGGTGACGGCGCAGGAGTGCGCGAGCCGCAGCAGCTCATGCCGTAGGCCACGGACGTAGTTGGCGACGCGGGCCGACTTGTCCCGCGGGTCCAGCCCGCGGGTCAGCCAGCGGGACTGGGTGGCCACTCCGGTAGGGCAGCGGTCGGTATGGCAGCGTTGCGCCTGGATACAGCCCAGCGCCAGCATCGCCTCCCGGCCGACGTTGATCAGATCACAGCCCATGGCCATGGCCAGCAGCGCGGTCTCGGGGAAGCCGAGTTTGGCCGAGCCGACGAAGACTATCCGGTCGTCCAGGCCGGCCTCCACGAAAACCCGGTGGACCCGACTAAAGCCGATCTTGAAGGGGAGTGCGACATGGTCGCTGAAGGCGAGCGGCGCCGCACCGCTGCCACCTTCACCACCGTCGACGGTGATGAAGTCGACCCCGCGGTCTGTGGCCGCCATCTGCCGGGCGAGCTGCTCCCAGAATGTCGCCTCACCCACAGCCGACTTGATCCCGACCGGTAGCCCCGTCGCCGCGGCGATCTCCTCGACGACGTCGAGCATGCTGTCGACGTCACCGAACGCCGTGTGGGTCGACGGGCTGTAACAGACTTCGCCGGCCTTCACCCCGCGGATGCGGGCGATTTCGGGGGTGACCTTCGCCGCCGGCAGGATCCCACCCAGACCGGGTTTCGCGCCCTGACTGAGCTTGATCTCGACTGCGCGGATCGGGTGCCTGGCGGCGAGGTCGACCAGGCGCTCAAGGCTGAACCGGCCGTCCACAGTGCGGCAGCCGAAGTATCCGGTGCCGATCTGGAAGATCAGATCACCACCGTGCAGGTGGTGCTCGGATATCCCGCCCTCGCCGGTGTTGTGCAGACAGCCGGCCATGGCGCAGCCCTGGTTCAGTGCGGTGGTCGCCGGCGCGCTCAGTGCACCGAAACTCATGCCCGAGACGTTCACCACCGATGGTGGCCGCAACGCATGCGGCCGACCGCGTGCCGCGCCGAGCACCTTCTGGCAGGCCAACAGGTTGTCCGTGGCCGCGGGCCCCGGCAGTGGGAACGCCGCCGGTTTGATGATGAGGTAGTTCGCCGACAGTTCCAGGTCGTTGGCGGTGCCGAAGCCCGTGTTGGCGTTGTCCTGCTTGGCCGTGGCGTACACCCAGCGGCGTTGGTCGCGGCTGAAGGGCCGCTCCTCGTCGTTGCCGGTGACGATGTACTGGCGCAGCTCCGGCCCCACGTCTTCGAGCAGGAAGCGCAGGTGCCCGACGACGGGGAACGTTCGAAGGATCGAGTGCCGGCGCTGCAGGAGATCATAAAGCGCCACCGCACACACCAGCAGGGTGAATCCCAGCATGACGAAGCCCAGCATGATCCATCCGGTCATCACCGTCACCCCGTCCAACCAGCCGCCGCCCATCCCTGCCCGTCTCGATGTCTATATACGCTCAGGTTCGGATCGGGCGGATGCTGGGCTGAGAGGTGGGTATCGGGCGAGATGCGGCAGCCGGTGGCGACAGGTGATGCCGTGACAGGCGATGCCGTGAACCGTGATGGCGTGACACGTGCTGGCGTGCTGCCGGCGAGCCTCAATCCGCGGGTCCGAGCCCCGGGCGGCTCGCCTGCGCGGGGTGCCTCCGAGGTCTTCTCAGGGTTGCTTCAGGTGGTTTTCGCGCTGCTCTCGGTCGTCGTACTGGTGGCGAGCGTTGGTGGTTGGGTGCTCTACAACCATCTCAACGGAAAAATCACCAGAGTGGATCTTGGTCTCACCGGCCAGCGGCCGGCTGCCCCGGCCCGTGGTGTCGAGAACTACCTGCTGGTGGGTACCGACAGTCGGGCCGGCAGCGGCGGCGCCTATGGCGACGCGCCCGGCCAGCGCTCGGATACCACGATCCTCGTCCACCTCGCCGCGGACGGCACCAGCACCATGGTGTCCTTCCCTCGTGACACGTTGGTCACCATTCCCGAGTACACCGACACGAACGGCCACCGCCATGGCGCGCACCGGGCCAAGTTCAACTCGGCGATCGCGGACGGTGGCCCATCTCTGCTGGTCAACATGGTCGAGGGGCTCACCGACATCCGGATCGACCATTACGTGTCCATGGACCTCGAGGGCTTCCGCGCCATCACGGATGCGATCGGCGGTGTCGCTGTCTGCGTCCTTCCGTCGACCTACCGGGACGTCTTCTACGACAACAACGTGCGGAAGGTCAGCACAAACACCAACGACCCGATGAGTGGGTTCCTCGGCGGTCCCGGGACTGTCCAGGTGGACGGCCGCCAGGCGTTGGCCTTCGTCCGGCAGCGACACGGGCTGCCCGAGCAGGACCTCGACCGCATCCGACGCCAGCAGCAGTTCATCGGCGCCCTCTTCCGCAAGGCAATGGCCAGTGGGGTGCTGACCAGCCCGGTCAAGCTTGAGGCGCTGCTGTCATCGGTGACATCCGCGCTCACCCTCGACAGTCATACGGGCATCGCAGACCTGCGGGGACTGGCCACTCGGATGCGGGATGTGGCCACGGGAAGTATCCATACAGTGACTTTGCCGACCCATGCCCCGACCCGCGCGGAAGGCGCCATCGGCGACTCGGGTGAGCTCCCCGGACTCGGCGCCGTCCAGCTCTACGATCCGATCGACCTCGAACGTATCGTCTCGCCGCTGCGCCCCCCGGACAGTGGCACCGAGGTGTCCCCGTCGCCGCTGCCGTCGGTGTCCGGATCCGGGGCGAGCGGCGCCACCCCCGTCACGCCGGCAGACCAGATCACGGTCGAGGTCTACAACGGTTCGACGGTCGCGGGGCTTTCGTCCCGCGCCGCCACCGCGCTGACCAGGCACGGTTTCCGCGCCTCCAACGAAGGCAACGCATCCCTGCGTAGCCACACGAGTTCCACGGTTGTCTACGGCCCAGGTCAGGACACCGCCGCGCGCACCCTGCAGGCTGCCGTGCCCGGCTCCACGCTCCAGCGCGATCCGACCGCGACCCGCCTTGAACTGATCGTCGGATCATCGTTCACCGGGGTCGTCGCGGACGCAGCGGGCGGCCAGCCGACCGGCGCAGGACCGGCCGCGACCACGGGCGGGGACGCTGCCGCGTCGGCGCATCCGAGCACCCCCGTCCCGGCCGCGGCCCCGACCTGTACCTATTGAGATCCACTGTCAGTCGGAGATCGTGAGGACTTCCGAGAGTGGCCGGCGCGGGGCCGGCTCAGCCGGGACACCGCCGGCCGCCGGCAGGCCGAGGCGAATGACCATCTGGACGGTTCCGGTGCTCTGGAGGATCTCGCGCAGCGCGACTCGGATCGCGTCGATGTCCTCGGCGTGCCCGATGGGACACGCGGCCACCGAGAGGGCCGTGGCGCTCAGCAGAACCCGCGCGAGCGCCTGACCCGCTGCCATGCGGTCGATCGGACGGTCGGCGGCGGTGCCGAGCACAACGATGGAGTCCTGGCCGTCCACCGGGCCGTCCACCTGGCCGGCCCGAGCGGATGGCGCGTCCGTCGCGAGGTGATCGTCGGTGCCGGTGTCGTCCAATGTGGCCAGCCAGGCGTCCTCGGTCGCGGCAGCGTCCTGGAGCGCTGCCAGGACGCCGGTCGGGTCGGGTGTGGGTTGGATCGGCCCGCGTCCCGCGTGTCCCGCGTGTCCGAGGTGTACTGCGGTGCCCAGCGACCGCTCCCAGGCGTCAGGCGGCCTGGCTTCGTTGATGCGGATGGTCGCGAGTGGCTCCTTGCCGGCGAGGTCCCGGTCGAGGCCGCCATAGCCCGGTCCGCCGGGCAGGACGACGACATCCGGGACGAACCCGCGCAGCCGCAGGGCGATCCGCGCGTAATACAGGGCGGCACCACAGCTGATCAGTAGTTGCCGGCCGTCGGGGTCGACGGCGCCCAGCAGTCGGGACGGGTCCGCGAAGAGCTCCAGGCGCCTGTCTGCGACCAGCCAGTGCCACGGCTGGGTGTCATGGATCGACGGTGCGTGGGACGCCTCCGTGACAACTCCTTCGATCTCCTCGTGAAAAGACGTCAGGCCGTCCACCCGCATGATCTTCACCATCTCTCTCGTCGCCCGATCCCGCTGCGCTGTCGCCCTGGTTGTTCCCCGTTCTCCGCCGTCGCCTCCTCCGGCCCGCGGTCCCTCTGCGAGCCGGTCCCTCTGCGAGCCGGTGTCGCAGCGAGCCGGTGTTGCAGCGAGCATGTCGAGCCGGACCGGCGATCATCCGCGTCCCTACTGTCGGGCGCGCTACGCGTGCGCCGGGGCCGCCGAGAGGCGCAAGCACGGGCGGACATCGCAGCGCCGGACGGATCCCCGGGATGTGTCGATACGTAGCCGTCTGGGTACGGAAAGAAATTTCTACAAAGTGCTTGCGATCATGAAATCCGGCCGGTCCATCGTGTATGTTTTCTCTTACCGGCGGAAAGCCGGGAGACACCGAAGCCAAGTCGCGACGGTGGCCCCCCTCCCCGGTCCGGCCATCTTACGAGGGTGGTCGGGGGTGCATCGTGAGGCGGCCGCCGGTTGATCCGGCGCGGTTTGACTCGGCGAGACCCGAACGGTAAGTTGCGACAACCGCTCCGGGCGGACGCTGAAAAGCGCAGTCCGGTGTGCACTC